>DASPOR010000152.1 GCA_035625915.1 Alphaproteobacteria bacterium
ATGCCCTTGACGATGCGGCCGTCCTTCACATCGAGGCAAGGAATGACACGAACTTTCAGCATGGCTCAGGCCGATCCGAACTCTTGGTCCGCCAGTTCATGATAAGCGCGATGAGTGCTGCGACCGCCCAGACTCCAAGCAGCACGAAACCTATGGGGACGATGAGGTACGGATACCAGATCGAAAAGCCAAGATCATAGAAGGGCCGCCCGTAATCCTTGCCACCGATAACGCAAGGAATCACGCGGTTGAGATACCCCTCACAGCCGAAGGCCTCCGCGATCTCCCGTCTTCCCGCCGCAAGCAGCGCTGGACTGAACTCGATCAACAGCACGAGGATCTGAAGGACACTGAAAACGGTGCGCATGCGCATGAGCCCGGCGCCTAGGACGGTCGCGTCTTCCGGCTCGCGGCAATGAGCGCAAGCGCCTCTGCCGGATCGAGCCTGCCATCATAGAGCGCGCGGCCGACGATGGCGCCTTCGAGCCTCGCATAATCCGGGCGAAGCAACGAGCGCACGTCTTCTATCGAGGTGAGACCGCCGCTTGCGATTACCGGAATTGAGATCACCCGCGCGAGCGCCGCGGTAGCCTCGAGATTGAGGCCGGCGAGCACGCCGTCCCGCGCGATGTCGGTATAGATGATGGCCGCCACACCCGCATCCTCAAAGCGGCGGGCAAGGTCGAGGGCGGTGATTTTGCTCGTCTCCCCCCAACCTTCCACCGCGACCTTGCCGTCGCGGGCGTCGATGCCGACGGCGATGCAACCAGGAAAATCGCGAGCCGCTTCACGTACGAAACTCGGATCGCGCACCGCGGCAGTCCCGAGGATCACGCGATCGATGCCCTTGTCGAGCCACGTCACGACCGTGTCGACATCGCGGATGCCACCGCCGAGCTGCACCGGGAGGTGCGTCGCGGTAAGAATCGCCCCGACCGCGTCCGCATTCACCGGTCTCCCCGCAAACGCTCCGTTCAGATCGACCACATGCAGCCACTCGAAGCCCTGCTGCTCGAAGGCACGCGCCTGCGCCGTGGGATCAGTGTTGAAGACCGTTGCTTCCGTCATCTTTCCCTGACGCAACCGCACGCACTGGCCGTTTTTCAGGTCGATGGCGGGGAACAGGATCATGACAAGCTCCGGGTGGGGGTTGAACCCGCAGTGAGGGAGTTGACCCCCACCCCGGCCCTCCTCCTTGCAGGGGGAGAGAGAATGAGCGTCACGGTTTCCATTTGAGGAAGTTGGCGATAAGCGCGAGCCCGAGCTTCTGGCTCTTCTCCGGGTGGAACTGCGTCCCAGCCATGTTGTCCCTGGCGACGAAAGCCGTGATCGGGCCGCCATAATCGGTGCTTGCCACGAGATCGTCTGCCTCGTCTGGGACAAAATGATAGGAATGCACGAAATAGGCGTGCATTCCTCCGTCACCAGTGGGAACGCCTTCGAACAGCGCATGCGCGCGGCCTACACGAAGTGTGTTCCAGCCCATGTGCGGGATCTTGAGCTCTGGGTCGGCGGGTGCGATTGCCCGGACTTCGCCCTTGATCCAACCGAGGCCGGGGGTAACTCCATGTTCGAGCCCGCGCTCCGCCATGAGCTGAAGCCCGACACAAATGCCGAGAAAGGGCTTGCCGTCTTGCTGCACGGCTGCCTCCAGCGCCTCGATCATGCCGGGCACGTCTTCTAGGCCCCGCTTGCAGTCGGCAAAAGCGCCGACGCCAGGAAGCACGATCCGGTCGGCATCGGCCACGTCCTCCGGACGCGCGGTCACCTTGATCGCAAGTTCCGATGCCTGCTCGCGCGCGGCCCGCTCGAACGCCTTGGCGGCGGAGTGGAGATTGCCCGAGCCGTAGTCGATGATGGCGACGTGCATGGTCTTATGGCGTCGGGAAGAGCCCGATGACCCCCTCTGCCTCGCCGCTAGTCTTTGGAGCGCGGACGCCGGCGGTGCTCGGCCGGCCCGGAACCGGCTCCCGCTGCCCTGCCCTTTCCTGCTCTGGCAGCCAGGACCGGAAAAAGGCAAGCTCGGCGGCATCGCGGCCCGGGCCGATAGCTGTCCCGGCCTGCTGGTAGCCCCGCCGTTCGAGCGCCGCACGGCGAAGGTCGTTGGCCTCGAAGGCGAAGAGCACGCTGAGTGCCACGCTCAGCCAGCCGAACAGAGTCTGTGCCTGGTCGCTCGAGCCGAAGATGCGGGCGAGGAAAGCGAAGAAGGCCACGAATAGGATCAGCTCGAGCCACATGCGGTGATAGAGCAGCCACAGCCCGGGCACCAGCAGCGCGGGCCAGGAGAAGCCTTCCTTGACGAACATGAGCGCCTCGGCCCGGTCCTCTGGGTCTCGCACCTCGCTCGGCGGCTCATAAACGGAATAGAGCGTCACGACACTGCACTAATGGCAAATCCTGATGTTTGCACTAGAGTCTAAAGCAGGCCCTTGGTCGAGGGCACGCGGCCGCCTTGACGCTCGTCGATTGCGACCGCCTGGCGGAGCGCGCGTGCGAGTGCCTTATAGCAGGTCTCGGCGATGTGGTGGTTATTCTCGCCATACAGCGTCTCCACATGGAGCGTGATCCCGGCATGCTGGGCGAAGGCCTGAAACCATTCCCGGAACAGCTCGGTGTCCATCTCCCCGATCTTGGAGCGGGTAAATGTCACGTTCCAGACAAGGTAGGGCCGCCCCGAGATGTCGATGGCGACACGGGTCAGGGTCTCGTCCATGGGAAGATACGCAAAGCCGTAGCGAGCAATTCCCTGCTTGTCGCCAAGGGCGCGTGCCACCGCCTGGCCGAGCGCGATGCCGGAATCCTCGGTCATGTGGTGTTGGTCGATATGAAGATCGCCTTTGGCTTTGAGAGAAATATTGATCAGGGAGTGGCGGGCAAGCTGCTCGATCATGTGATCGAGGAAGCCGACGCCGGTCGCGACCGCATAAGCGCCGGTGCCGTCGAGGTCGACGGCGGCCGTGATCACAGTCTCCTTGGTGCGGCGCTCGACGGTGGTGGACCGCTTCGATTCGGCTTTGGTTGGCTTCTGCATGGGGTCCAAGCCTAATGCAAGGCTCTTAGCAATTCGCTTCTGTCCCGGCGCGCTTATACGCCGTAGCGCCTAGCAGTGCCATGCGCGTATCCCCGAAAATGCCGAAGTTGGCGACGGTTTCGCGCTGGGTCGGATCTTACCGTCCTAAGCGCTTGACGAAAGGCCTCGTCATGCCGATATCGCAGTGCAGCATGGGTCGCTCCTCTTCTGACACCTGGCATGGCACGACCATCCTCACCGTCCGCAAGGGGGGCAAGGTCGTCATCGCCGGCGATGGGCAGGTCACACTTGGGCAGACCATCATCAAGGGCAACGCAAAGAAGGTCCGGCGCGTCGGCAACGGCAATGTCATCGCCGGTTTCGCTGGCGCGACGGCCGACGCTTTCACCCTGTTCGAACGGTTGGAGGCGAAGCTCGAGCGCTTTCCCGATCAGCTGAAGCGAGCTTGCGTCGAGCTCGCCAAGGATTGGCGCACCGACCGCTATCTCCGTCACCTCGAAGCGATGATGATCGTGGCTGATGCCGATGAGAGCCTGATGCTGACCGGCAAGGGCGACGTGCTCGAGCCTGACGACAATGTCATGGGCATCGGCTCCGGCGGCAATTTTGCACTCGCCGCGGCCCGGGCGCTTCTCGACTCGGAGCTCGATGCCGAGGGGATCGCGCGCAAAGCCATGGCCATTGCTGCAAGTATTTGCGTTTACACAAACAAAGAGGTGGTCCTTGAGACCCTAGACTCGAAGCAATGATAACGAAACTGATCCACATCATTGCCGGGCTTGACCCGGCAATCCGTTCCAATAATGACCTCATCGATATGTGTGCAGCCACGGCATGGACGCCCGCATCAAGTTCGGGCATGACGGATTGGTTAGGTAGCGTACAGAAACCATGACTAGTTTTTCCCCACGCGAGATCGTGTCCGAGCTCGACCGCCATATCGTCGGCCAGCGCGACGCCAAGCGCGCGGTCGCCATTGCGCTGCGCAACCGCTGGCGCCGGCAGCAGCTCGACGAGGAGCTGCGCGAGGAGGTGTTGCCCAAGAACATCCTGATGATCGGGCCGACCGGGGTCGGCAAGACTGAGATCTCACGGCGGCTCGCCAAGCTCGCCGGCGCGCCCTTCATCAAGGTCGAGGCCACTAAATTCACCGAGGTCGGCTATGTCGGCCGCGACGTGGATCAGATCATCCGCGATCTGCTTGAAGCCGGCATCGGGCTCGTGCGCGACGCCAAACGCAAAGAAGTCGAGGCCAAGGCGCAGCTGAATGCCGAGGAGCGTGTGGTCGATGCACTGGTCGGTGCTAACGCCAATCTTGCCACCCGCGACGCCTTTCGCAAGCGCCTGCGCGACGGCGAGCTAGACGACCGGGAGATTGAGATTCAAGTCGCCGATAGCGGCGCTGGCATGCCCGCATTCGAGATTCCCGGCATGCCTGGCAGCCATGTCGGGATGATCAATTTGAGCGATGTGCTTGGCAAGGCGCTTGGCCAACGCACCAAGCCCCGCCGCGTCACCGTGCGCGACAGCTTCGATATCCTAATGGCTGAAGAGTCGGACAAACTGATCGACAACGACACGACCGTGCAGGAGGCGATTCGCAATGTGGAGAACAACGGCATCGTGTTCCTCGACGAGATCGACAAGATCTGCGCGCGCTCCGAGCGCATAGGCGCCGATGTGAGCCGCGAGGGCGTGCAGCGCGATCTCCTGCCGTTGATCGAGGGCACCACGGTCGGCACCAAATACGGGCCAGTGAAGACCGACCATGTACTCTTCATCGCCTCTGGCGCGTTTCACACCGCAAAGCCCTCTGACCTCCTGCCCGAGCTACAAGGGCGGCTTCCGATCCGCGTCGAGCTCAGAGTGCTCACCCGCGACGATTTTCGCCGCATCCTGACCGAGCCCAGGGCCTGCCTGATCAGGCAATATGTGGCGCTGATGAAGACCGAAGGCGTGGATCTTGAGTTCACGCCCGACAGCATCGAAGCGATCGCCGACATCGCGGTCGAGGTGAACACCAATGTGGAGAACATCGGCGCCCGCCGCCTTTCCACGGTGATGGAGCGCATCCTCGACGACATCTCCTTCGAGGCCTGCGACAAGCACGGCGAGAAGATCGTGGTCGATGGCGCCTTTGTGCGCGAGCACATCGGCGACCTCGCCAAGAATGCCGATCTCTCGAAGTTTATTCTGTAGCTATTGCCGCTTGCGCAAGCGCACATAAAGGGCGCGAATAACCGTTTTCCGTAGTCCCTATTTCGCCCTGTGTCCGAGATTTCCGGGCTTTCTCGGGATAACCGTCCCAAGCTGTCACGCTTGCTCCCAGATGGTCCGGTACCAATTCCGGTCAACTTGCCCGCGCCAAGAATGGTGTCAGGAAAAGGCTAGTAGAAGAGCGTCCAAGGGGGGCACCTGCAGCCCGCGCTCCTGTTTGCTTGAATTATCGGGGCTATCTCGAAAC
>DASPOR010000153.1 GCA_035625915.1 Alphaproteobacteria bacterium
CTGTCCGGGCCGATCCTCAACATGCGCGGTCGTTCCAGCAGGAGGTTAAAGAAATGCATGAGACCTGAAAGAACAAACGTTGCGCAGCGCCCGCGCTGGTCAGGGGAAGAATGCTGACGTAAGGGCATGTTTCCGGCGACGACATCGCCGCGGCAGTTCGAACTCCACGGATGCCTTTACGGGGGGGCGTGGCCGCGACTGTCACGACAGCCTTGCGCCGATGAAGATTGGTACCGTCGCGGATCAAAGGTCGCATCGTGCTCCCGCGGATCCGACCACGTCGCGCGTGCGATCCGCCAGGCAAGATCGATCGGATCGCAAAAAGACTTAAGGTCGCGGCCCGTCGCAGGGAAACGTTTGGCCCGACAGCGGAAGGGGCTGGCGGTGATTAGCTTTGACGCCAGGGTGCCATTAACGGTTGTGATATTTGGCCATTGAAACGCCTAAGTTTAGTTGCGTTTGAGCATATCGGAACGCAGGAGATTCGGGGCATGCTGATTCTCGTTTGTGCTCTTACCCTGGCCCTGGCGATCGGATGCTGCGTTGGCGGGCTGATGGTGCGGCTAAGAGCCGATAGAGTGGCCGTCGTTCGGCGAGGCGCCGTTCCCGAGCAATCGGGCAGGCATTCTCGTCGTTCTTCGCCTCGTCGGTCTCCACGGCCCACAAGACGGTTGGAGGAGCCGCCCGCGTCGCGCTCGTAGACCATGCCGGCGCAACAAGTCCCGGCGATCTGAGCGCTTCCCCCTTCGGAGATGGCCGCTTCGATTCCTCTGGTTGCGTCCCTCGTGCCCGCGCCCCCTTTGCGTGCCCGGACCACAATGGCTAACGCGAGAGCAATGTTGGCCACCGATCTCAAGCGCGAGACCACGAACAATAGGCGCTCTGGTCGGCAAATCGAAAAAGACCGAGAGAGCGGCTGGCATGATCCGCAAGACTTCCGGCACCGATCGGCCGTCCAGGCGAATTCATGAGCGCCAAAGTCTCAACCCTCAGGATCACGGCTTGCCGCAATGGCACGACGAAGGAGCTGGGCGCGACTTCGCTCCGTCGCGCTCGACGACCACGGCAAAGACGCCATCTCAGCAAGATATAAGGTCATATAACGACCTATAAGTCCATGGATTTGATCCCAGGCGCGCAAGGTCGGATGAACGATCGCTGACGCGAAGAGGGTGGCACAGGGTCGAGGGTGTGAGCCGCCTTAACCCACGTGAAACATTTTACCGTCCGGAATGTCGGGTCGCGGGACGGTCGGGACTTAGCCGCCTCGGACTCTGGCCACGGCTCGCCGTTGATCCTCGGCGCGAGCCAACGCTCACCCGGATGCGATGCGAGTGTATACCCGTGGCAGGCGAGCGGGAGGCTGTCTGACAGAGGAAAGGCCCGACGGTCCGAGCATCGGCACCCGAAGCGGTCGCGCCAACAAACCGGCGCGCGCCCTAAGCTGGCGCGCCCTACGGGACTCGAACCCGTGTTTCCGCCGTGAAAGGGCGATGTCCTAGACCGCTAGACGAAGGGCGCGGGGGCGGCGCGACATATAGAGAGCTTTGCCAAAGGGAGCAAGCGAGCCGGCGCGCCGCGGTTAACCTGTCAGGTTTCTGGGCAGAGTTTGTGACTACCACCGGCCAGTATTCGGCATCGACGCCCATGGCTCCTTCGGCGGGAGTGCCGCACCTTTCTGCAAAAGCTCGATCGAATGGCGATCAGGGGAGCGCACAAAGGCCATCATGCCGTCTCGCGGAGGGCGGTTGATTGTCACCTTGGCTTTCATTAGTCGCTCGCAGACCGCATAAATGTCGTCGACCTCGTAGGCGAGGTGACCAAAATACCGCGCCTCGCCATAGTCCTCTGTGTCCCAATTGTAGGTGAGCTCAATCAGCGGCGCCCCGCGACCCTTGCCGCGATCGGCTTGGGTGACCAGATCTACATCGTCGGGAGCGGCGAGGAACACCAGCGTATAACGGTTTTTCTCGTCAACCCGCCGGTGTCGTTCCTGGAGTCCGAGCTTGTTACAGTAAAAATCAAGTGCGTCGTCGAGATTGCGAACGCGGAGCATCGTGTGCAGGTATCTCATCTTACGGCCTCGCTTGCTTGCGCCCCCAACCCGTCGACCAGTCTAGGGGGCTTTGCATGATCGCGCAAAATACCAAAGCGGCGGTTGAGGGTTTGCGCCACCTCCTCGACACGTCGGATGTCGTTCTGCCGTTTACGGGTGCGGGTATTTCCACCGAATGCGGCATTCCAGACTTCCGTTCCCCCGGAGGCCTGTGGAGCCGCAATCAACCAATCCCGTTCGAGGAATTCATTTCAAGCCAGGAGCAGCGCGACGAAGCGTGGCGACGGCGCTTCGCCATGCAGGATGAGTTCG
>DASPOR010000154.1 GCA_035625915.1 Alphaproteobacteria bacterium
GACGAAAACCACTCGACGCGGATGGGCGTAAGCCGGCCCGCATTTCAACGCGAAATTGCGGACGGCTGCTTCATCGATCGAGGCGCCATAGCGCTTGACGACCACCGCGACCGGGACCTCGCCCTTGATCCGATGAGCGATGGGGACGACCGACACGTCCGCAATGTCGGGATGCGTGAGCAACAAGCCTTCGACCTCCAGAGGGTATATGTTTTCGCCGCCGCTGTTGAACATGTCATCGGTGCGGCCCTTGAAATAGTAAAAGCCGTCAGCGTCACGGCTGAAAAGGTCGCCCGTGCGAAGCCAGCCATTGACGAGGCGTTCACGGTTAACGGCGGGAAGATTGTGATAGCCCGGCGTCACGCCAGGGTTTTTAACCCAAAGCTCGCCGTAACTCGGACTCTCCTTCCCATCGCCGCCGACGAGCTTCACCTCGCATTCCGGCCAGACAACGCCGCAACTGCCCTTCGGCACCTCTCGACTGTCCGTCGGCGAGCCGATCATGACCGGTCCGCCCTCGGTCAGGCCGTAGCTCTCCCTGACCGGTACCTTGAACGCCGTTTCGACGGCTTGCTGTAGCTCCTTCGCAGTCGGCGCCGAGCCGATTTTGATCCCTTTAAGCGCCGAAAAATCCAAACCTTCGATGAGATCGCGCTGCTGGAGTAGGAGCGTGAACACGGCTGGAACGCCCCCGGTGTGGGTGCAGCGGTAGCGGGAAAGCGTCTCCAGAAATCGCCGAGGTTCGAAATTTGGCAAGATCACTGTCGATGCACCGGCGTGCAGGACGGTCTTGATTGCACCTGCCATGGCGTTCTTGTGATAGAGCGGGACGGCGGTGAGTGCGCGGTCGGTCTCCAACATCGGCCAATTCCTGTGGCAAGTGCGTATCCACCACATTTGGCCGGCATGGGTCAGGATCACGCCTTTCGGCCGGCCCGTGGACCCGGAGGTGTAAGGCTGGAAAGAGGGATGATCGCCCGCAAGTCGTGGCGGATCGAAGGCGGGTGGCGTCGCCTGCAGTTCGTTCTCGTAGTTGAGCCAACCAGACGGTACAGTGCCAAGGCCAAAATGGTGGCCAGGAATGGCGCGTTCCACAACCGCGACGAAGCCCGAATTTACGTCGGGGTCTACCACTGCCGCGACACATGCCGAATCGCGCACGATGTACTCGAGGACATCGGTGCCGAGACGTGTATTGAGGGGCACGGGTACGACGCCGGCGCGCATGGCGCCGTACATGATTTCGATGAACTCGTAGCGATTACCCGCCGACATCGCCAGGCGATCGCCCGGCTTGAGGCCGAAGCGCAGGGTCATTTGGGCGAATCGATCGAGCCGCTCTTCGAGCGTGCCGTAGGAAATTTCGGTCGGCCTGTCGCGCGAAAGATCGATTATTGCCGTTCCATTTGGCCGACGTCTTGCCGCGGCCCAAGAAAAGTAGCCCAAATTGTCATATCGCACGTCGCGCGGAAGAAGTTCGGTCATGGTCGAATCTCTTCGGGCAAAGTGACGAATGACGATTGCGGCTGGTTAAAAATTGCGATTTTCTGCATGCTGATGTCGGCCCAATCGCTGAATCTTCCAAGCTGGGGAGGGGCAATGAAGGCGGCAGTATTTCACGAACACGGGTCCCTCGACAATCTGCGCTACGAGGATTTTCCCGATCCCGAGCCAGGGCCGACGCAAGCGCTCTTACGCGTGCGCGCCGTTGCTTTGAATGGGTTCGACCCCATGGTTTTGCGGGGAATTCCGGGGCTTAAGACGCCCCTGCCCATGGTTCCGGGCGCCGATATCGCTGGCGAGATCGTAGGCCTTGGCGTGGGCGTAGACGGTGGGCGGTGGAAAATCGGCGACCGAGTCATGGTCATCCCAAACCATCCGGACGGGATGATGGGCGAAACGAAGCGCGGCGGCTGTTCCGATTTCGTCGCGATCGATGAAGGATACCTATTGCCCCTACCCGAATCCGTAAGCTTCGTCGAGGCGGCGTGCCTACCGGTCGCCTATGGAACGGCACTGCGCATGATCGAGACCCGTGGGCAACTACAGCCTGGCGAAAAAATTCTTATTTTGGGGGCGAGTGGGGGGGTTGGCACGTGCTGTGTGCAGCTCGCCAAGTTGATCGGTTGCAAAGTGATCGCCTGCGCAAGCTCCGAATGGAAAATCGTGCGGCTCAAGGAACTGGGTGCTGACCACGTGATCAACACTGCCCAGCAGAATTACGTGGCCGAGATCCATCGTTTATATGGAAAACCGCGAATCCGTGGTGGAGGCGGGGTAGACGTCGTGGTCAATTATACCGGGGGCGACAGCTGGGCCGAGTGTTTCCGAACGTTGAAACGTCATGGCCGGCTACTGACGTGCGGTGCCACGGCAGGCTACGATCCGAAGACGGATATCCGCTACATTTGGTCCTTCGAGTTCAATATCCTCGGCTGTAACGGTTGGACGGTCGACGATCTACAGGAACTACTCCGGCGAGTGGCCGACGGCCGAGTGAAGCCGGTCGTCCACTGTCAGCGTCCGCTTTCGGAAATCCGAGAACCATTCGGGGAGCTGATGCGACGCGAGGTTTTTGGAAAAGCGGTGTTGATCCCATGAGCGACGCCGGAAGTGCCGTAACGCTCGAGCGTATGCAGGCGATGCTGGATGGTTCTCCTTTCATTCGTCTCCTGAAGATGCGCGCAGTATCCATCGATGCCGAACGGCAGCAGGTCGTGATGGAGCTACCCCTTACGCCGGAGTTCGAACGTCACCCCGGCACAGGTCAATTCCATGGTGGTGTCATCGCGAGCCTCATCGATGTGGCTGGCGACTTCGCTTTGGTGATCCTGCTCGGCGGCGGCGTGCCGACGATCAATCTGCGCGTCGACTATCTGCGGCCGGCCGGTGGCAACAAGCTTAAGGCCTGCGCATCCGTCCGCCGCGCCGGCAGGACGATCGGTGTCGTCGACGTAGACGTCTTGGATGGTTCGGAACGTCTCATCGCGATTGGCCGCGGATGCTACTCAATGGCGGTCGGTTGAGTCGCGCACGGAGTAATGATTAAACGTAAGGCGTTAATCCAGTATTGGTTCGACATCCAAGCGGACGGCGATGCCTTCAAGACCCTTCTTCGGCGCTGGATAGCGCTTCAGAACCAGCGGGTCGTGTCCCGGCACAATGTGTTTTTTCGAACCCGCGAGCTTCTGGAGTGTTCGGTAACCTTCGAGCATGTCGCCGAGATTGTAGAGGATCGGGAACGGACGCACCTGTTCCATATTGGCATAGAAGTGCGATGCGTCGGACGCAAGGACCACCCATCCGCGTCGGGTCCAGACCCGCACCACCTGAAGCCCCATGGTGTGGCCGCCGATGTGATGTACGGTTAGGCCCTCGGCGATCTCTCCGGTCCGATCATGGAATTGCACTCGGCCGTTGAACAGCCGGCGGACTATCGCGCAGACATCTTCAGCCTCGTACGCTTGGCCAAGAGGTGCATGGCACATATGACGACTGGTTGCATAAGCGATTTCGAGATCCTGGAGATGGAAAGTCGCGTCGGGAAAAAGGTGATGATTTCCGCAGTGATCGTAGTGCATGTGCGTAATTATTACGTCACGTACCTGTCCAAGGTCGATGCCAAGAGCGGCAAGACCCTCGCTTGGGCAGCGTAGGACTTCGCGGCCACGCTTCTTGCCCGTAGCTGCATCGAAACCCGTATCGACAACATAGCACCTGTCCGGCCCAACGATTGCCCAAACAAAATAGTCGATTGGCATGGGGGCGTTGTGTGGATCGCCACCGAGAAAATTCTCCGAAGCAAGGCGATCATGATGGGCATAACGAACCGCATAGACGTCATAGGGCGCAAGTGCGGCCATAGCTCTCCTCCGATCGGGCCATGTCAGGCTAGTGGCGGCCTAACTTCTGCGCCAGCCGATTGTTCTACGAGTTGCACGACGGTGGTGAAGTCCGACTCGGGGCCAAAATGGCCTCTGGCCTCCGACCAAAGTTGGCGCACCGTGTTGCATACTCGCATTGGCGTGCGCAGCCGTTCAGCCTCGTCGAGGCAGAGCATTATGTCTTTGTACATGAGGCCGGTGCTGAACCCATAGTCGAACGTGCGGTTTAGAATAGCCTTCGGAAATTTGTCACGGATAGCCGTGTTTGCACCGGTCCCGGCGTTTATGACGTCGATCATGATGCGCGGGTCGAGCCCGGCCTTGACACCCATGACCATAACCTCGGCCGACGCCGCCATCGCCGTGGCGGACAGCATGTTGTTGGCGAGCTTCATGAGCTGGCCCATACCGGGCTCGTTGCCGATGTAGAAGTACTTGCCGATAACTCCAAATATCGGCCGTAGTTGGTCGCACAAATTTTTTGGGCCCGCCACCATGATCGCGAGCGTTCCCTTCTCGGCCCCGCTCACACCACCGCTGACGGGTGCATCTATCGTGGCGATCCCTTTTTGAGCCATCGCCAGTGCGATTTCGGCTGCGGCGCGCGGACCCGTCGTCGAAAGGTCGATGTAGGTCTTTACTTTGTGTCCCTCAACAACGCCGTTTGGGCCAAG
>DASPOR010000155.1 GCA_035625915.1 Alphaproteobacteria bacterium
AATGGCGGATTCCCGTGTCATCGGTTCGATCTCATGGCGGGGTCTGTCTCTTGCCTGCGCCCCCGACGCTTAACGGATATGGCGGTGGGGCGCAATTCAAAAGCGCGGTGTCCCTTCTTATGGCTGCACAGCGGATCGGTAAGCTGTTGGCGTCCTCGATCCCGGCCCGTTATTCTGCCTTGGTGACACACCGAATCGTGCGATGTCGTGGAGCGACCAGATGAGGAGAACGTGGATTTCTCGTTCAGTCCGGAACAGGAGCAGATACGCGCCGAAGTTCTGAAGCTATGCGCGCATTTCGGCGACGACTATTGGCTCGGCAAGGACGAGGCCGGCAGTTTTCCTGCCGAATTTCACGCTGCCGTCGCGGCGGGCGGCTGGCTCGGCATTGCGATGCCCGAAGCATATGGCGGTGCTGGACTCGGTATCACGGAAGCCTCGGTGCTTATGGAGGCGGTGGCGGAGTCGGGTGCGGCAATGACCGGTGCCTCGACCATCCACATGAACATTTTCGGCCTTCAGCCCGTCGTCGTGTTCGGCACCGACGCGCAGAAGCGGCGAATGCTGCCGCCCCTCATCCGCGGCGACGACAAGGCTTGCTTTGCGGTGACCGAGCCCGATGCGGGACTCAACACAACGCAGCTCAAGACGCGCGCTCTGCGGCGCGGTAACCAATACGTCGTGTCCGGCACGAAAATCTGGACGTCGACCGCACAGATCGCCAACAAAATCCTGTTGCTTGCGCGCACGACTCCGCTCGAAAAGGTCAAGCGCAAGACCGATGGCCTTTCGCTTTTCTACACCGATCTCGACCGCAGCCGTTCCGAAGTGCGGGAGATTCCGAAGATGGGTCGGCACGCCGTCGACTCAAACATGATTTTCTTCGACGAGATGGGTGTTCCGGCGGATGACCTGATCGGAAGCGAGGGGGACGGATTCCGCTCAATCCTTCACGGGATGAATCCCGAGCGCATCCTCGTCGCGGCAGAAGCGGTCGGTATCGGCCGCGTGGCTGTGCAACGTGCCGCCCGCTATGCGAAGGAGCGCGTCGTTTTCGGGCGACCGATCGGGAAGAACCAGGGCATCGCCCATCCTCTTGCGAAGGCGTGGATGGCGCTCGAGGCCGCCCATCTCATGGTGTTTCATGCAGCACAGCTCTACGACCGAGGCAAGGAGTGCGGTGCGGAAGCCAATTCGGCGAAGTACCTTGCCGCCGAGGCATGCTTCGACGCATGTCAAACCGCGGTCATGACACTCGGTGGCATGGGCTACGCGAAGGAGTATCACGTCGAGCGTTATTTGCGCGAAAGCCTGATCCCGCGCATCGCGCCGGTCAGTCCCCACCTGATTCTCAACTTCATCGCCGAGCGTGTGCTCGACCTCCCGAAATCCTATTGAAAGCGCCAAAGTGCGAGAGGAGGCAGTCGCGAGCGAGGGCTTCGATCCGCAGTGTCATCGAACGACGGTTGCGCGGACCTTTCACGATCTCGAAGTCGGCGAAACGTTTCGGAGCCCGAGCCGTACCGTGGAATTTCGCCGTGGCGCCCGTGGCCGCTGTACTTGGCGATGGCCGCTCCATATAATCCTGGCAGCGATGCGCTTCTAGCGCCCCTTCGATTTGAGGATATGCCGATGCACTAGAATTCGAACGGTTCAAGCAAAAAAGGGAGGAAACATGCTCACGAAAAAGGCGGGTGCAATCGCCGCCGGGGCATTTCTGGGAGCGCTGGTTCTTGCGTCGCTGATCGCCGCGCGGGCGGCGGACGTCAAGAATTTCCGGTTCGGTTACGATCAACCGCACACGACGGGCTATGGGGTCGCCGCCGATATTTTCGCCGATAAGCTCAAGGAGCTGAGCAAGGGCACGATGCTCATCGACCAGTTCCCGGGCGCCCAGCTCGGGCAGGAGCCGCAGATGCTCCAACTGGTCAAGACCGGCGACATCGATTTCATTATCAGCTCGACGGCGAATGCAGCGACAGTGTCGCCCGAGTCCGGCGTGCTCTCCATCCACTACATCTTCCGCTCCGAGGATCACCTCAAGCAGACGCTTGCCGACCCGAAATTCGTGGCTGCGGTGCGCAAGATGTTCGATGAGACCGTGCAGGGCGCTCATGTCCTCACCGTACTCACGCTCGGCCTGCGCGACCTCTACGGCAAGAGGGAGATTCACAAGATCGACGATCTGAAAGGGGTCAAGGTCCGCGTCCAGGCGACCGCGACCGAAGACACGATGTTCCCGGCCTACGGTGCGCAGACCGTGCATATGCCCTTTGGCCAAGTCTACACCTCGCTGCAGACCGGCGTCGTGGACATGGCGGAAAACGGCGTCAACGTCTATCTCTCGAACAAGCATTATGAGGTGGCGCCCATCATGTCCTTGACCCAGCACGAAGCGAACAACAGCGTGCTCTGGGTCAGCGACAAGGTTTGGAGCAGCCTGGGCGACGAGCAGAAGGGCTGGGTGCAGCAAGCGGCGAACGAGGTCGGGCAGAAACAACCGGCGAAAGCCCTCGAGCTTGAACACGAATCCCAGGTCAAGCTCGAGAAAATCGGTGTCAAGTTCGTGACCGATGTCGACAAGTCGGGCTTCGAGAAAATCGCCGAGCCGATCCAGGACAAACTTGCAAAGGAGCTCGGGCCGCATGCGGTCGAGATTCTCGGGATGGTCCGCGCCGAGGAGTGAATGCGAGAGCGCGTCGCTTTCGGCTCGGTCTCGCGTCGAATTCGGTCTCATCACTCGACAAGGTGTGCTTGCGAATGAAAATGGCGGATAGACTTGTGCTCCAACGCCATCGTCACCTGAAGTGGCGGCAGTTCGACGGGCTTGAGAAATTTCTGATGATTCTGTGCGGTGCCTCGATCGTCGGGTTTTCGACCTCGGTGATCTGCGACGTGGTGACGCGCACGATCGGTCATCCCTGGCTTTGGCTCCAAGAGGTTACGTCGACGTTTTTCGTGTATGGCATATTCATTGGGGCCGCCGTCGCGACCAGACGGAACGACCACCTGTATCTCACCGCAATCGCGGAGTCGCTTGGCGGCCACCTGCGCGTCATGGTCGAATGCTTCAATCGCATCGTCGTGCTGGGTGTCGCACTTTGCATGAGCTATTTCGGCTATCTCAATTTCCTGACCGGCTTCAGCAGTTTCCGCATGCCGTCGATGACGCCGATTGCGAGCCTGTACGCAATCATTCCGATTTCGGGCGCGTTCATCGTGCTCTTTACGATCGAGCAGCTTGTCAATGGCTGGCGGCATGGTTTCGAGGGGCCGGAGGATGGGGGTGTTGTCGACCCGGTCGCAGAATTCGGCGGGCCAAGTGGCGCTGAGTAGGGAGGGCGCCCGGCCATGAGCAGCGCATTCATTCTCGCGGTGATGTGCGTCCTGTTCCTGATCTTCGGATATCTCGGCGTGCCGGTCGCCTTTTCACTGATGGCGGGTGTCCTCATAGGCACGCTGTTCACGCCGGTGACGCTGACGTCGATCATCCAGCAAATGTTCAACGGGATCGATTCCGAGGCGCTCCTCGCCGTGCCGTTCTTTCTCTTGGTCGGCGAATTGATGACGTCCGCGAACGTCGTCATACGCATTGCCAACCTTTCCCAGGCGATGGTGGGTCACATTCGTGGCGGACTTGCACAAGTCGTTACCGTGTTCAGCATGTTCTTCTCCGGCATGTCGGGATCGTCCTCGGCCGACGTCGCGGTCTTGAGCCGCACGCTCGCGATTCCCATGAGCAAGGAGGGCTACAGCCCGAGCTTTGTCGCGGCATTGATCGCCGCGGCGTCGACCATTGCCGCCCTCGTCCCGCCAAGCATCATGGCCGTCGTCTATGGCGCGATCGGCAATGTGTCGATCGCCGGACTCTTCATGGGCGGAGTCGTACCCGGGTTCATGATCGGGTTCGGGCTGATGATCTATTGCTATTTCTTCGGGCCCAAGGGATTCCGCCGGCCGCGTGCGACATTCGGGCAGTTCGTCAAGGCAGGATACCAAGCATCGCTACCGTTGATGATTCCGATCATTCTGCTGGGCGGTATTGTGACGGGATGGTTCACGCCAACCGAAGCGGGCGTGGTCGCCGTCGCTTGGATTCTTCTCGTGACGATACCGTCGCTCAATCCCAAGCACATCCTGCATCTGCCCATCGACTTTGCGCATGCGGGCCTAATTTATTCATTGCCGCTGATCACGATTGCCGGCGCGACCGCGTTCGGCTGGATGCTGGCATACCTGCGAGGGCCCATTGTCGTGTCGGGTTGGATCGGTTCGGTCGCGGGTACGGACCCGCACCTCATCATGTTCCTTCTCGTCGCCCTTTTCACGATCGTGGGTGACTTCATCGAGCCGATTCCGGCGATCATCATCTTCATGCCGGTCGTCAATCAGCTTACGGACTCGGCCAATATCAATTCGGTCCACATGGGCGTGGTGCTGATTGCGACGCTCGCATTCGGCCTCATAACCCCGCCCTATGGTCTAGCGCTCCTGATGTCGTCGAAGTTCGTCGGTGTGCGCTTCGCCGAGGGCCTGCGCGCGTCCCTGCCAATCTACGTGGTCTTCTTCACGACGATCGCGTTCACGATCTTCTTCCCGCAAGTGATTCTGTGGCTCCCAAAGCAGGTTATTCCCGAATCGGTCGGCTGCTTCAAATCGCCGTCCGGGGTTGGCTACGTCTGCCCTTAGCGCGAGGATTCATCCGAATCGACTCCGACGCGCCGATGAGGATAAAGAAATAGACAATCCCGCAAACGCGGGTCGATCGAAAGAAATTCCTTGTCCGAGAACCGAACCCGGCAAATTTAAGAGGGGAGAGACAGCTCGGCGATGCCGTGGCAAGATTGGGCACGCGTAGGAGCCCGTCACGCGTTCAGCTCGTCAGAGCCCGTCCGCCTCTGTCGAGGAGGTGCAAAATGATGCAAGGCATATCCCGGCGTACCAATGCGCGGCGGGACACCATGCGCCTCGTCTTGGCAGCCTCGCTGACAATCGCCGCCGCCTTGCCTTGGGCCGCCACCGCGCAGAACACGGACCAGGCAGCGCCGCCGCCCCAGGACCAAGATCGTTTCGAGCCTATTCTCGGCGGACACGACCTCCAACCCCGGCAAGGAGAACTGGGCAAGCCGGACGTCTCGAGTAAGGATGCCCAGACCGTCGACGACCTTTATCAGAAGCTCATCGACGAAGAGGTGAAGGCCGGGAATTTGCCACCCTCCGCCGCCTCTCCCGCGAAAAGGACGCCACCGCAGAACACCAATCAACAAAATCAACAATAAGGCGCGTTCCATACCAGCCGATGGGAACGGCATATTGGCCTCGGGAAATTAAACGATCTGGTTCCTGAGCGCCGTTTCGCCGCGCCAAAGCCGGGCCAGATTCTCCATGAGAAGGTCGAGCACGTTTTCCTCGTACTTGCGGGTCTCGCCCGCGGTGTGCGGCGTCACCAGCACGTTCTCGAAGTTCCAAAGCGGGGAGGAAGGCGCAAGGGGCTCCTCGACGCTGCAGTCGAGCCCCGCACCCGCGATTCGAGCATGCTCGATCGCCTCGATCAGGGCCGGTTCGTCAACGCATCGCCCGCGCGCCACGTTGA
The DNA here is from genome assembly GCA_035625915.1 of Alphaproteobacteria bacterium. Taxonomy (NCBI): domain Bacteria; kingdom Pseudomonadati; phylum Pseudomonadota; class Alphaproteobacteria; species Alphaproteobacteria bacterium. Next base: position 5,594 of record DASPOR010000155.1, read on the forward strand.
TCAGGTAGGCCGAGCGCTTCATAGCACCGAGCGTGCTCGTGTTGACGATACCTTGGGTCTCTGGCGTCAGCGGGCAGGTCAGGGCGACGACATCCGCCTCGGGCAACAAGGCGTGCAATTCATTCATGCCATGGACGGAGTCCGCGTTGTTTTTTCCCGCGGCAGGATCGCGCCGGATCCCGCGAACGCGCATATCGAACGCTGTGGCGAGTTGTGCAAGTCGCCCGCCGATCCGGCCAAGGCCGATGATGAGCAGCGTCTTCCCGCCAAGCTCGTCCTCCCGTCGGTCGAGGTCGCCGATCATCCCACGCCAAAAGTGCTTAGCCTGATTGTCTCGAGCCTCGGGAAGCCTGCGCGCAAGGGCGAGGATGAGCGACATGGCATGCTCGGCGACCGCACGGGCATTTGCCCCTTGGGCACTCGCAAGCCGAATGGCGCGTGCCCTAAGGGCTTCACGCGAATATTGATCGGTTCCGGCACTAATCGATTGAATGAAGCGGAGCTTGGGTGCGCGCTCGATCAAATCGTTGCGCCACATCCCCGAGACGACAAGTACGTCCGCATCGCCAATGACGCCGTCAAGAGCCTCCGGCGCGCGCACCTCGAAGCTGCGAATGCCCGTCCGGCGCGCTTCAAAGCGCTCCTGAAGACGGTAAGCGACGTGAGCGAAACAGATGTTTAGGCGGTCCTTGGGAGGCAACATGCTGAAATTCCATGCTCGAAAGAACGACGAGCGTCATACTGCCTCGATCGGGCGCTTCGGTCCAGGTCGGGCCTTACGGCGGCTCAATGCCCGCCTTCGCGAATGCAGTCTTTCGCCTCACCCAAAGATGGTTTAATCAAGCATTGACCGTGAAAGCGCCCAATCAATCGGGGAGCCTGCCGTGTACGACAAACAGAAGCTTGCGGCCCTGCGCGCCAAATACGGGGATGCCAAGGCCAGCGACGTATTCGACCCCGAATTCCGCAAGGTCGTCTCGCTGGTCTTTAAGGACTCGGAAAGCCGGCGGCTGCCCTACGCGGACGTCTCGACGTTCCTCGACGCACCTTACCGGCCCGAGGCGCCCGAATCGCCCAATTTCGGCGGACTCGACGTCGCACTCGTCGGCGTGCCGATGGACCTTGGCGTCACCAATCGCGCGGGCGCGCGACTTGGGCCGCGGGCGGTACGCACGGTTGAGCGCATCGGCCCCTACAATCATGCGCTCAAGGTGGTGCCCCGCGCTGAGTGCCAGGTGGCCGATATCGGCGATGTACCCATGCGCTCACGCTTCAGCCTCGAAAGCTGCATCGAGGACATCGAGAAGTTTTATCGGCGCATCCACGCGGGTGGCGTGATTCCGCTGTCCGTCGGCGGCGATCACTCCGTGACCTTTCCGATCCTGAAGGCGCTTGGCCGGGAGCGGCCGGTCGGACTCGTCCATTTCGATGCCCACTGCGACACGGGTGGGGAGTATGACGGCTCGAAATTCAACCACGGCGGGCCATTTCGTCTAGCGGTCCTCGAAGGGGCGCTCGACCCAGAGCGCACGATTCAGATCGGCATCCGAGGACCGGCCGAATTCATCTGGGAATTTTCCTACGATTCCGGCATGACCGTGCTCCACATCGAGGATGTCGTCCGAATGGGCGTGGACGGGGTCATCGCGAAGGCGCGCGAGGTCGTGGGCGACGGACCCACCTATATCTCGTTCGACGTGGACGGGCTCGATCCGGCCTACGCACCCGGCACCGGAACACCGGAGGCGGGCGGGCTGACGCCACGCGAGGCGCAACTAATCCTCCACGGCCTCAAAGGGATCGACGTCGTCGGCGGCGATGTGGTGGAGGTGGCCCCGCAATACGATCCGACCTCCAACACGGCGATGGTCGGGGCTCAACTTCTCTTCGAGATATTCTCGCTGACCGTCCTCGGCCGGAATTTCAAGCGGCGGGGCTGAGGGTTGCTCGCGCCATCATACGAAGCGGGGAGGATCGATCCCCGCGGCGTTAAACGTCGATCTCCTTGACGAAACGCGCGTTCTCTTGGATGAACGCCATGCGCAGCTCGGGTTTGCGACCCATGAGCTGTTCCACGAGTGCGGCCGTCTGGCTCGCATTCAATTCCTTCGATTTGGCGTGCCCATTGGGGAGCTGAACCTGAAGTAGGGTTCGCGTCTTTGCGTTCATCGTCGTCTCACGAAGCTGAGCCGGCGGCATCTCGCCAAGGCCCTTGAAGCGGCTGACCTCGACTTTGCCGCGCGCGCCAAATTCCTTCTTCAAGAGTTCCTCCTTGTGCTTGTCGTCGCGCGCATAGACGACCTTGCCGCCCTGGCTCAGGCGGTAGAGCGGAGGTAGTGCTAGGAACAGTCGGCCGTCCTCGATGAGGCCGCGCATTTCCTTGTAGAAAAACGTCATGAGGAGCGAGGCGATGTGCGCGCCGTCCACGTCCGCATCGGTCATGATGATGACGCGGTCGTATCGCAACTTGTCGGAGCTGTAGTGGGCACCGACGCCGCAACCGAGTGCCTGAGCGAGATCGGCGATCTCCTGATTGCCGCGAAGCTTCTCCGCGGATGCGCTCGCCACGTTCAGGATTTTGCCGCGTAGCGGCAGCACGGCTTGCGTTTCGCGGTCGCGCGCCTGCTTGGCCGAGCCACCGGCCGAATCGCCTTCGACCAAGAAAATCTCGGTGTCGTCGGATGAACGACGCGCGCAGTCCGCGAGCTTGCCGGGCAAACGCAAATTGCGCGTCGCTGTCTTGCGATTGAGTTCCCGCGCCTCGCGGCGGCGCTGACGCTCCTCCGCACGCTCGACGATCGCATCGAGAAGTGTTTTCGATGTCGCGGGATCGGCCGACAGCCAATGATCGAAATGATCCTTGAGATGCTGTTCGACAAGCTTTGCCGCCTCCGGCATCGATAGCTTCTCTTTGGTTTGGCCTTGAAAGCTAGGATTGCGCACGAAAAGCGAAAGCATCGTGGCAGCGCCGTCGACGACGTCTTCGGCGGTGATCTGTTTTGCCTTGCGATTGCCCAGGAGTTCGCCATAGGCGCGCATCGAGCGGGCAAGCGCGCTGCGCAGCCCGAGCTCGTGGCTTCCACCTTCCGGCGTCGGAATGGCATTGCAGTAGGAGTTGCAGAATCCCTCGCCATCGAGGGGCCAAGCGATCGCCCATTCGACGCGCCCCTGTCCGTCCGAGAATTTCGCCTCACCTGCGAAGGGAAGTGCTGTGATCGTTTTGCGTTCCTCAAGGGTTGCCGCCAGATAATCCTGGAGGCCGCCTGGAAAATGGATCGTCTCTTCGGCGGGAATACCCTCAACGCCTTTGAGAAGCGCCTCCGCGCATTTCCACCTGATTTCGACGACGCGCGTAAGATATGCCTTCGAGCGCGCCATGCGATAGAGCCGCTCGGGCCTGAAATGGGCACTTGCGCCGAAAATTTCCGGATCGGCGTGAAAGCGCACCACGGTACCCCGGCGGTTCGAGACGCCGCCGGCCTCCTTGAGTTTGCCCTTGGGTTTGCCTCTCGAATATTCCTGGACCCAGAGCTTGCGGTCGCGCGCCACCTCGACGGTGAGTTTGTCGGCAAGTGCATTCACAACCGAAAGTCCGACGCCGTGGAGCCCGCCTGCGGTGTCGTAAACTTTGTCGGAGAACTTGCCGCCGGAATGAAGTGTGGTGAGGATGACTTCGAGTGCGGACTTGTCCCTGAATTTGGGATGCTTGTCGGTCGGTATGCCGCGCCCGTTGTCGCGCACCGCGACGAAGTTGTCGGCCTCGAGGTCGATCTCGATCCAGCTCGCATGACCGGCGACGACCTCGTCCATCGCGTTATCGAGAAGTTCGGCCACGAGATGGTGCATTGCGCGCTCATCGGTGCCGCCGATATACATGCCGGGGCGCCGGCGCACGGGCTCGAGACCTTCGAGGACCTCGATGTCCTTGGCCGTGTAGCTGGCATCTCCCTTCCCCTTACCGGGGCCGCGAGAGCCGGTATCAAAAAGGTCTGGCATGGCCTGCATTATGGAGGCGGCAATTGCTCACTTCAAGGGTATGCTGTAGCATATTGCAGTGCATTCCACAAAATGTAGTGGGTGAAACGTGCGACGGATTCTTGATTTTGGGGTGATCAGGACCGCTCCGGTGACAGCAGAAAAAATCGCAATATGGCCATCCTCCCGATCAAATCAGCACCTGTTTCGATTTTAGTCATCTTCATCGCAGCCTTCGCGCCGGCGCGTGCCCAGGACCTGGACGCTACTCTCGACAGCAGCCGGTGGGATGGCCTGTCCATCAAATATCCGGGTGACCTATTCACGATATTCCGCCCGGTAGACGATCCGAAGCCTGAAGACGATCCGAACAAGGACGCTGAGATTCCCGGCGCTGCCGACCGTGATGTGCTCAAATCGAACGACGGAGCGGCCGAGGTGATCTTGGGCGGTGACTACAATTCCTCCGATTATCGCGACGCAAATGCCTATCTCGATCGGTTCCTCGAACGGGACAAACAGCAGCATCCCTCGGCCATAGTGACTTATCGCGCCGCGAGAGACGATTGGGCGGTCGCTTCCGGTACATTCGACAACCGGATATTCTATTATAAATTTGTCGCGCATTGCGAAAACGACGCACGAAGCTGCAATCTACCCGAGACTTTCGCGACGGCGCAATTCGACTATGCCGCCGATCAGCACGATCTCTACGACAAGCTCGTCGTCGAAATGAGTCAGACGCTCACGCCGGCAATACCGCCCGACTGACGCGGAGACGTCGATGGAAAAGGCACACAAACACGGTCATGAGCCGCGCGGCGAACTTTCGATTCGCACGCTCGCGATGCCGGCCGACACCAATCAAAGCGGCGATATCTTCGGCGGCTGGGTCCTCGGACAAATGGATATTGGGGGAGGAATCTTCGCATCGAAAGTTGCGAAAGGCCGAACAGTGACTGTCGCGGTCGACGCGATGACCTTCAAAAAGCCGGTCTTCGTCGGTGACGTGGTTTGCGTCTATGCCGATCTCATCAAAATCGGCACGACCTCGATCACCGTGCATGTCGAGACCTGGGTTATCCGGCGACACGAATCGAACCGCATCCTGGTGACCGAGGGCAACTACACTTACGTCGCGATCGATGAAGAGGGACGGCCGCGCAAGATAGCGGTATAGGCAAGGGAGAGGTGGCTATGCGCAAGACGAGGTTCGAGCGCCCGTCTGAAGGTGAGATGAACCGGAACGTGCTTGCGGCGACGCTCCAGGAGCTGTCGGCGATGCCCGGACATCTCGAAACCGCGGCGAATTCGGTTCGCGCGAGCCAATGGACGACCCGGGATGAAAATGGCGGGTTCTCGTTCGTCGAACATGCCTGCCACTTGCGCGACATCGATGCGGACGGTTTTTCCGTTCGCATCGAGCGTATGCTCTCGGAGACGAATCCCGCACTGCCAGATATCGACGGGGCAAAGCTTGCGGCCGAGCGGGATTATCTCGCTCAGGATTTCAAGGCGGCCCTCATCGGCTTTGCCAATGCGCGTGTCGAGATCGTGCGCCGACTTGCAGCACTTACGCCGGCGGACCGATCGAGGGTCGGGACGCTGGAAGGAGTCGGCGAGTTATCGATCGATGGGCTCGTCTTGAAAATTCTCGAGCATGACGGCGAGCATCGCCGCGATTTCGAAGCGTTGCGCGACCAACTATCCGGCGGACGCCTCTAGCACTTTTTCCTCCGGCGACGTGGCGGCCCGCTTCGCTCGCCGGAAGTCGCCGTAGGCTTTGGCAAACTCCGCCCCGAACAGAAGAATTTGCGCGGAATAATAGATCCACACGAGAATCAGCACGAGGGCGCCTGCCGCGTGGTAAGCGGACTTAACCCCACTGCTGCCAACATAGAGGCTGATGAAGTATTTGCCGATCGTGAACAAGAGCGCCGTGACCGCCGCACCGATCCACACGTCGCGCCACTCGACTGGCGCATCCGGCAGCACCTTGAACATCATCGCGAAGAGCACGGTCGTCATTCCGAACGAGGTCGCGAATTCGAGCACATGCAGGATGGTCGCAAGGTTCGGCAGCACGCCGTTGAAATAATGGCGGAACGCGGCAAGTGCCGTGTTCAATGCCAGCGAAGCGGCCAGCAGCGCGCCGATCATCATGATAAGGGCCAGGCTGCGAAGCCGCTTCCTCACGATATTCCAAAGCCCGGCGGCCTTGCCTTTGCGCGCGACCGGGCGAACTTTCCATATGACGTTCAAGGCCGCCTGAAGT
>DASPOR010000156.1 GCA_035625915.1 Alphaproteobacteria bacterium
AATCGCCTGCCTCGAGCGCCATTTGCCCGAGGAGCCAATGTGCATGCGGATGTTCAGGAGCAAGCGACAAAACGCGACGACAGAGCATTGCCGCGTCGTTCGATCTCCTCTCGACCGCACACCATTGCGCCAACTCGATCAGGCTCTCGGAATCCTGCGGAAGTGCGCTCCCCAGAGCGCGGACAGCCTCGCGCCTAAGCCGCCAATATCGGCCCGCACTCAAGCGCCACAGCCGTGCCGGCACCTGGACGTTCGCAAGCATCAGTCCGGCCGCAGCCGCACCCCGATTCCGGCCGGATGTTAAAAGATGCTCGTAAATCGACACCGCCGCCGCGCGCCCGGTTTGGCGCAGACGCCGGGCCGTGGCGAATGGCGATTCTTCGTTCACCGGTGGTGAGGGGCCGGGGCCAGCTTGCTCGATGCGACGTACCATATCGGCGAAAGCGGCCTTGAGCGCTTCCGGGGAATCGCTTTCCCACACAATGCGGTGCGTCTCGGGAAAGCCGCTCGGCTGCCGCCCCGGCTCGAAGCCCATGGCGCGGATCGGCGTTGGGCAGGACCGGGCTGACGCCAGGTTGAGCAATTTCACGACGATCGAGCGACACTTCGGATTAAGCCAAACGAGCTGCATCGGCCCATTCGCCGACATCATGTTCAGGTAGGCGCGCTCGTAAAGCGCTGCGCGGAGGTCAACATCGAGCGAGGCTGCATCGAACGTCAGCAGGCCATCCAGTTCCAGAGGTGGATTCTCAGAGACGCGTTCGGTATCTCGAAGCACAATTGGGCAATAGCGATCCGGGTCGAGACCGCGCGCAAAGCGGGCCCAGGATGCAACATCGCTATTTTGTTCGCTGAAATAACTCGCTTCGCGCAACGTCAGGACGATTGGCCGACGGCCGCCAACATGCTGGTCCAGCCAACGGGAAACGACGGCGTGAGCCTGAACGGGGACCCGCCATCCCGGCAAGGACTCGCCACAGGCGAGGGCCGCCATGATGTGAGCCCATTGGTATGCGTCATCGACGGGCCGGTCGACGGAATAGCCGCTCGGAAAGAGCCGGCCATGCGTTGACGAGCGAATCGCTTTTGCGTTGGCGCGCCCGCTTGCGAGGGTAACGCCGTTGCAATGGCGCATGAGGCCGGCAAGAGGGATCAATAGGCGGCGCAGACGTGTTGATTTGTCGCTCGCGGCATAGCTTTCCCTGTCCCAGAAGCCGTCGCCTTCGGCCGGTACGATCACGACATGGAAGGCCGAGTGGCCGCCTCGCCGGCGCGCCATCTCTGCAAGCGCCAGAAACGTCGCGAAATCGTAGCCTGTTGGAGAGACATTCAAATCGTAGAACGCCCACAGGAGGGTGTCCTCGTCCCGGGCGGCTGTCTTGCCTCGCGACGAATCCTCCCCCCCGTTCATATGACGCACCGGGCCACGTACCGGGGCCTACTCCGCGATGGCGCCGTCCGAGGCGCGGAAATGCAAATCGGAGCGCCACTCAAGTTCGCTGAAAGAGTGCGCACGGCCTCATCGTCCGCTAGCCGTCGATCAAAATTGATTCTTCATTGACTCAGGCGGCGGTCCCGGCGGCATACGCTGGATCCAATAAGTTTTCGCATTGGGATCGAAACGTCGCCGCAGTGGGTCTTTGCCCCCAAGCCGCATGGCCAAACCCATTGGTACGATTGTGGTTACGAAGAGCAGCCCCATGGCCACAGGCGTCACGACCTTGCTCAAGAGCAGGCCAGCCTTCAGCCACAATCGGTTGAAGGGTGCCAGGAGACGGGGCGTTAAGAGGCTGACGAGCACGATGAGGACAGCAAGTCCAAGCGACCAGATGCGTGGCTGGCGGCCGGATAACATCGGGCCTAAGCCAACAACGAGGAAAAACGCGCCGAACACCAGCCCAAACGAGCGGTTCGACGATCCCTTGACATGCTCCTCGCGACGTAAATCCTCGTGGTGCGACAAGATCCCCCATCCTTCTCGTCTCGTAATAACGGAACCCGGCGTCTGGGTCGCCCAACACCTCGGGCCGGAGCGGACGGTAATGCGTCGCAGGCGCACCCGCAAGCTTCCTCGGATGCGGCTGCTCGGTCTGCTATTGTTTTACATTCGATGCTGGGACATGGTATGCGCCGTGAAACGGATTTTCGCCTACTTGCCGCGCGTTGTCGACGATAACGGCGGGAAGGGGCGGCGCCACTCCCGCCAAGAGAGGGTTGGAACTTGACAGTTGTCGATTCATTTCTCACGAAGGCCGAGCGAGAGCTCAGTGAGGACTTTCTTGCGAACGGCTATGTGATCCGGGATGTCGACGATCAGAGCGCGTTGGATGCGATCAGGGCGGAGATTGTCGGTCAGATCTGCCAGCAACTCCGCCGCGACATGCCCAATGAGCACGGCGAATTTCTCAACAATATTCACAAAATCGTGGAGCCGGAAAAGCTCAACGAACTCCGTCTCGCCGTTTATCGGAACATGAATGGCAACCTTTGGTTCCGCCCAACCTATTACGCACTCGGGCGCCGTTCTATCGACTCCCTTGTCGGCAACGAATTGGCAATGCAGAACCGGGTCAACCTCTCGATCCAGATGCCCAATGACGACAGCTCATTGCTTGACATCCACGCCGACGTCTTCGGCGGCGAGACGCCATTTCAGATTGTCCAATGGCTGCCGCTCGTCGACTGCCGCGATACGAAGTCCATGTTCATCCTGCCATATCCGAAAAGCGAGCGAGCGAGCAAGAACCTCAGCCGGGTCGGCGACGGCGGCATGAGTGAGCTGTACGCAAGCGTCGAAAAAGACCTCGTCTGGCTCGACATCCCCTATGGCAAGACCCTGATATTTTCGCCGAATTGTCTTCACGGCAACATCGTCAACCGCGTGCCCGAGACGCGCTGGTCGCTGAATTGCCGGTTCACTGGCCTGTTCACGCCTTATGCAAGTCCGGAAAAGAAGATCGGCTCGTTCTATCTTCCGATCACGACGCGGCCGGTCAGTCTGGTGGGCATGCGCTACGAGCAACCTGGCGGGTTCGAGGAATAGGGGCGATCATGCCGGCTTCTCGTGTCGGTTTTCGCGGCTATGTCAGCTCCCGGGAATTCGGCGGCTTGCGTGTACCCGTCCCGATACAGGCGTTGGTACTAAGGGACTACTGCACGCGCAAACAGCTCATTTACAAGCTCCATGTCAGCGAAAACATGTTCCCGAGTTCCTACATGGTGCTCGAAGGCTTGATGAGGTCGCTCGACGGCTTCGAGGGCGTGTTGATGTTCAGCATGTTCATGCTGCCCGAGCGATCCGCACGGCGCGCGCGCATCTATCGCCAGGTTTTCGATCTTGGCGTTGAACTTCATCTTGTATCGGAGGAGATGGTGATCAAGGTGCAGGAAGATGTTGAGGCGGTCGAGGAGATCCTGTCGGTCTATCACACGCTGCAATCATGTCCGAAGAGCCTGCCGGCGGAGTTCCAGCGCTAGCGCAGCCAAAGAAAGGCGTGGATGCCCGGTTCTCGCCCTGGATCAAAGTTCCCAGCGAATCATCCCGGAAGGCAGTTCGACTTGCCGCCAGATGCCCTTGACGTCGGCGACGACGCCATCGGGCTGGACCAGGCGGCGGAAATCTTCGGCCGTGAACGAGCGATATTCATCGTGGGCCACAGCGCCTATGAGGCAATCGTGCGGTGCAAGTTGGGCAAAGCTGGTAACGAGGTCGAATCCATAGAGCGATTTCGCTTCCAGAGGATCGGCATGGGGGTCATGGACGTCGACGACGTATCCGTTGGCGCGTAAGCCGTTGACAAGATCGACGACTTTGCTGTTGCGCAAATCCGGAACGTTTTCCTTGAACGTGAGCCCGAGCACGAGCACGCGGCGGCCGCTGCCGCGCCTGCCGCATATGGCTTTCGATATCGCGTTCGCAACGTAGCCGCCCATGCCGTCATTGATCCGCCGGCCGGCAAGAATGACCTCCGGATGATGACCGAGGTTTTGCGAGAGATGGGCAAGATAGAACGGGTCGACCCCGATGCAGTGCCCGCCGACAAAACCCGGTGTGAAGGGCACGAAGTTCCATTTGGTGGACGAGGCCGCAAGTACGTCGTGGATCGATAATCCGAGCTTGCCGAAGATCATCGCCACTTCGTTGACGAATGCGATGTTGATGTCGCGTTGGGCATTCTCGATCACCTTTGCCGCCTCGGCAGTCTTGATGCTTTTTGCGACAAACACCTTGCCTCCGTTGACCGCCCCGTAGATCGTGGCGAGCCGGTCGGCAACGGCCGGCGTCTCTCCCGCGACCACCTTTACGATGTGCTCGACCGTATGCCGCCGATCGCCGGGATTGATCCGCTCGGGCGAGTAACCGAGGTGAAAATCCTTGCCGGAAACGAGTCCCGACGCGGCTGCAATCTCCGGTCCACAGATTTCCTCCGTGACGCCCGGATAGACGGTGCTTTCGAGCACGACGATCGCACCCTTATCGACGACCGACCCGACTGTGCGGCAGGCAGCGCGCACCGCTGCAAGATCCGGCAAATTCCGCGCATCGACCGGTGTTGGCACCGTCAGAATGAATACATCGCTGCCGCGCATCGCGTCCGGTGTCGCGGCGATTTCGAGCGCGGTCGCGCGCAAGGCGTCGTCACCGACCTCGCGTGTGCGATCGTGGCCGCGGCGGAGTTCGTCCGAGCGGCTGGCATTGGCGTCGAATCCGACGACTGGAAAATGACGGGAAAGCGCCACCGCAAGGGGCAGCCCAACATAACCAAGTCCGATGACCGCAATGCGGGGCCGCTTAGCCATGACGGAGTAGTATCAATGAATGCATGAGGGTAAGGAAGTATCGGCGACTCATCCCTAGTTAAACAGCGCTACCTTGTCAACATGACCTACTTGGTACGGACCGCGTCGGCAGCACCTACCGTCCGCTCTCGTGCGCCCCCGCGGCATCGTGTTAGTCTCCGCTCGAGACAGAAAGGATGCCCAGCATGGGCGAGAAGATCCATCCCGTCATACTTTGCGGCGGCTCGGGCACGCGGCTCTGGCCATTGTCGCGCAAGGCTTATCCCAAGCATCTTTTGCCGCTCGTTGGGGAGAGAAGCCTCCTCCAGGAGACAGCGATGCGCGTTGCCGACACCACCCGGTTCGAGGCGCCAATTCTCGTCTCGGGCGAGGAGTACCGCTTCGTGACCGGTGAGCAGCTTCGCGAAATCGGCATCGTGCCCCGCGACATCTTGCTCGAACCCGTTGGACGCAATACCGCCCCAGCCGTCACGGTCGCTGCCCTTCTGCTCCACGACACTTCGCCCGGGACGCTCATGCTCGTCCTGCCGTCCGATCACGCGATTGCCGATCATGCCGGATTCCTTGCGGCCGTCGATCGCGCGGCACCTGCGGCGCGCGCTGGCTCGCTCGTCACCTTCGGGATCGCCCCGAAATCGCCCGAGACGGGCTATGGCTATATCCACGCCGCTGCCCCGGTCGAAGGAATACCCGGCGTATTCAGGGTCGAGCGTTTCGTCGAGAAGCCCGACCGTACGAGGGCCGAAGGCTTTCTCGCCGACGGCGGATATTCGTGGAACAGTGGGATGTTCCTCTTCGACGCCGAAACGTACCTCGCAGAGATTGAGCGTCTTGCGCCAGAGGTCCTCATATATTGCCGCAAGGCGGTCGAAAGCAGCGTTCGCGATCTCGATTTCATGCGGCTTGGCTCGTCCGCTTTCAGCAAAGCGCCCGCGATCTCGATCGACTTCGCGGTGATGGAGCACACGGACAAGGCCGCAGTGGTGCTGGCAGACATGGGATGGAGCGACGTCGGCTCCTGGTCGGCATTGTGGGATACCGGAAAAAAGGACGCCAGCGGGAATGTCTTGAGGGGCGACGTCATCGCCCGCGACGTGCGCGGCAGCTATATCCGCGGCGACGGGCATCTCGTGACGGCGATCGGCGTTGCAGACGTCGTCGTGGTCGTGACGAAGGATGCGGTGTTGCTCGTGTCGAAGGATCGCGTACAGGATGTTAAGCAAATCGTCGAAAACCTCGAGCACGACGGTCGCCCGGAGGCCACGCTTCACGTCATGGTCCACCGTCCGTGGGGCGGATATCAGCGGATCGACGCCGGCCAGCGCTTTCAGGTGAAGCGCATCACCGTGAAGCCTGGTGCAAAGCTCTCGCTCCAAAAGCACATGAAACGCGCCGAGCATTGGGTGGTCGTGCGCGGCACCGCGCGCGTCACTGTCGGCGAAAAGACTTTCACGCTCACCGAGAACGAGTCGACTTTTGTGCCCGTGGGCGTCAAGCATCGGCTCGAAAATTGCGGAACCGAGCCCCTCGATCTCATCGAGGTGCAGACGGGCGCTTATCTCGGCGAAGACGACATCCTGCGTTTCGAGGACCTCTATGGCCGCGCGGTCTAAATCCGCGCTGATCGCTCAGACCCCGTGAAATGCCCGATACCATTCGACAAAGCGCGGCACGCCCTCGTCGATCGACGTTCGCGGCGCGAAGCCGATGTCGCGCGTCGTCGCTTCGATATCGGCAAAGGTCTCCGGCACGTCGCCGGGCTGCATGGGTGCGAGTTCGATCTTCGCCTGGCGGTTGGTTTCCCTTTCGATCAGCGACACGACCCGGCGAAGCTCCTCAGCGCGATGATTGCCGAGATTGTAGAGCCGGTGCGGTGCGTCGTGGTGACGATCGGGAGGCCTGTCGAGGCAGGCGAGAACGCCGTCGACGATATCGTCGATATAGGTAAAGTCCCGCCGCATGTTGCCGTGATTGAAGAGTTGGATCGGCCGATCCTCGAACATCGCCTTCGTGAAGATGTACATCGCCATGTCCGGACGTCCCCACGGTCCATAAACCGTGAAAAAGCGCAGGCCCGTCGCGGGAAGCCCGAAAAGGTGACTATAGGCGTAGCTGATCAGCTCCGCTGAACACTTTGTCGCCGCATAGAGCGAAACCGGCCGGTCCACGCGATCCCCGACCGAGAACGGCCGCTTGGCGTTGCCCCCATAAACCGAGGACGAGCTTGCGTAGACGAGATGGTCGAGTTCTTCGAGGCGCCGCGCGAGTTCGAGCACCATGTAGTGCCCCTGGACGTTCGCATGGATATAAGCACCGGGGTTTTGTATCGAATACCGCACGCCCGCTTGCGCCGCCAAATGCACGATGCGCGTAATGCCCGGGTGTTTCAACGCGAGCGCCAAAAGGACGCCGTCCTCGGCGACGTCGCCGCGTTCGAAGGCGAAGCGGTCGACCGACGTCAGTTCCGCAAGCCGGGCCTCCTTGAGGCGCACGTCATAATAGTCGTTCAAGTTGTCGATGCCGACGACCGCCTCACCGCGGGCGAGAAGCGCTCGGCTTACGTGAAAGCCAATGAAGCCAGCAGCCCCCGTGACCAAGACCGTCATGCCTGCTCCTGCCGCCGGATCGAAACGACGCTCCTTTTACCGGCGTCATAACGAGCTGTCTATGCCGGCTCGATTCGACGGCCATCCGTACCGCCGGAGGGCCGCCGTCCGGTGCTTCCGAGCGATCCGTTGCGACCGTATCGATCCCCTATCCCTGGGGCGTTTCGTTTGCGCCGAGAAGATGCTAAGGAGTGCGCCATGCGCATGGATGCAAAGCCGCCCGGCGAGACACGCCCCGCATGACGGATCGGGCCGAACAAGTCGAAACGCCCTCGGGAAAAGGAGCGGAAGACGAGAATTTTCCTGTGGGCTCGCTGCTGTTGCCGAAGGCGCTTAGGCCTCATGTGGCGCTCTTTTATGATTTTGCCCGGGCGATCGACGACATCGCCGACAATCCATCGCTCAAGCCCGCCGAAAAAACGGCCCGGCTGGACGGCTTCGCGGCGGCCATTCTCGGCCGAGGCTCGGGCGATCCAGCTTACCGCAAAGCGCACCTCCTGCGCGCGAGCCTGATCGCGACGGGTGTTACCACCCAACATTGCATCGATCTCGTCACGGCCTTCAAACGGGACGCGACGGTTCTGCGTTACGCGAGCTGGGAGGAGCTGATCGACCAGTACTGCATGCTTTCGGCTGCCCCGGTAGGACGCTACCTCCTCGACCTCCATGGCGAGGATCCTTCGGGCTATGGCGCATCCGATGCACTTTGCAACGCGCTTCAGGTGATCAACCACCTCCAGGATTGCAAGGATGACTTTCTGAACCTCAACCGCGTTTACCTGCCCCAAGACTGGCTCGCAGCGGAAGGCTTAACCGTTTCGGCACTCGAAGCGCCCCACGCCAACCCCGGACTTCGGCGCGTGCTCGACCGATGCATCGACGGCACCGAGAAATTGCTGGTCGA
>DASPOR010000157.1 GCA_035625915.1 Alphaproteobacteria bacterium
GGGGCGTCGATGTTGTCGTTTCGGCGTCCCAAAAGGCGCTGATGTGTCCGCCCGGCCTCGGCTTGGCGAGCGTGAGCCAAAAGGCATGGCAGATCGTCAATCGCGAAGACGGATTGCCGCGCTTCTATTTCGATTTTCGAAAATACCGGTCGGAGATCGAGGAAGGGGCGACCCCCTACACGTCGGCCGTAAGTCTAATCCTTGGTCTGAACGAAGCGTTGTACATGATCCACGACGAAGGAATCCCCGAGGTGCTTGCGCGTCATCGACGGATTTCATCGGCGTTGCGCGCGGGTTGCGCGGCGATCGGTCTTGCGAATTTTCCGACCAAGGGCAGGGTTTCAAACACAGTTTGCGTATTTCGCGCGCCTGCCGGTCTCGTCGGCAACACCATTGTACGCCGGCTTTATGAAAAGCACGGCACAGTAATCGCCGGTGCGCGCAACAAGCTCGCCGGCAAGGTCATCCGGATCGGCACAATGGGAGACATCCGAGAAGGCGATATCCTGACCGATCTCCTCTATATCGAGGATGTGCTTGCGGAACTTGGTCACAAATTAAGGCGTGGCGCCGGCGTCAACGCCGCGAGTGCCGTGCTCGATTCCTAGACTTTAAGCATGCGAAGGGGTTTGCCCGCGAGGAAACCGCGAACATTCTCGACCGCCTGGCCGTAAGCCAACCGATAGTTCTCGGCAATGACATAGCCGATGTGCGGCGTCAGCAGCGCGTTCTCCAGCCGGCGGAGGGGGTGGTCGGCAGGTAGCGGTTCCGTGTCATATACATCGATCGCTGCACCTGCGATGCGCTTTAACTCCAGAGCGGCGATCAAGGCGGGCGTATCAACAATCGGGCCGCGCGACGTGTTCACGAGAAATGCCGTCGGCTTCATTGCCGAGAGCTCGGAGGCGCCGACGAGCCCTTTGGTCCGCTCGCTCAGCACGAGGTGGATCGTGACGAAATCGGCCCTTCGAAACAGTTCGTTCTTCGCGACGAACTCGGCACCTGCGGCTGCCGCGCGCTCGGCCGTCAAGTTTCCGCTCCAGGCAATCAGCTCCATTCCAAACGCCTTGCCGATTTTCGCAACCTCGCCGCCGAGCCTGCCGAGGCCGAGGAGGCCAAGCGTCTTGCCGCGCAGTCCGACACCGACCGTCGTTTGCCACCGGCCTTCGCTCATGTTGCGCGCTTCACGCGGAATGCCGCGCGCAAGCGAAAGAAGGAGACCCCAGGTAAGCTCGGCCGTCGGATGGGACAACATTTCCGTGCCGCAAACGGCAATGCCCCGATCGAGCGCCGTTTTCGCGTCGATCGATGCGTTTCGCATGCCTGTCGTCACGAGAAGCTTGAGTTTCGGTAGTCGTTCGATGAGTGCTTTCGGGAATGGCGTCCGCTCCCGCATGGCAACCAATATTTCGAAATTACTGAGGCGGCGCGCGGCTGCCTCGATGTTCGGCAAAACCTCGCGGATGGAAATGACCGAGACTTCCGGCCCGAGGCTTGCCCAATCCGCCAGTTCAAGCGCTACGCCTTGGTAGTCATCGAGAATGGCGAGGTGCGTGGTCACGGCACGGCCCTCCCGCCGCGGCGCCTCTTGACGCCGCGCTTGCCCATCGTGGGCTGCAGGGCGCCCGCCTCGAGCAAGGCTTCGCGGGTAATGCGAAAGCCCTCGAGCGAGGCCGGGATGCCGCAATAGATCGCCACCTGGAGCATGACCTCTTGCATTTCCTCGGGCGTAACGCCGTTGTTGATGGCTCCCCTCACATGGAGCTTCAATTCGTGCGGACGGTTGAGGGCGGCGAGCATGGCAAGATTGAGCAAGCTCCGCGTCTTGCGCGACAACCCCGGCCGAGACCAGATTTTCCCCCAGCAATATTCGGTCGTAAGCTCCTGGAACGGCATGTTGAACCAATCGGCGGAAGCAAGGCTCTTATCGACATAGGCGCGGCCGAGGACAGCGCGCCGGACTGTAAGCCCGCTCTTGAAAAGCTTGTTTTCGCGGTCAGTCTTTCTTGCCATCGTGATAGCCTCCTGGGTTGGGCCCCGTCCCGTTCATCTGAAATGCGAAGAATTCGCGGCCGAAGGGGACTCGATCGCGGGATTCGGCAGCGATGTCAGGGGAAGCGCTTTCCGCTCGCAGAGTTGACTCGTATAAGCCACTCTATATCCTTGCACTCAAAACCACAACGCGCCCACCGAGCCGCTTTCTCGAACATCGGTCGCAAAGCCAGGACCCGGGGCGAAACCAAATTCGGTGAAACTCCATGAATCCGATCGACCTTCGAAGCGACACCATTACCTTGCCGACCGAAAAAATGCTGGAGCGGATGCGGCATGCCAAACTCGGCGACGACTCCCGCGACGGCGATCCAACAGTCAAGATGCTTGAATCCCTCGCAGCTGCCCGCACCGGCAAGGCGGCGGCCTGTTTCATGCCTAGCGGGACTATGACCAATCTGGTTGCGATCCTCGCTCATACCGGACGCGGAGGTGAAGTCCTGCTCGAAGCCGAGAGCCACATCGCGCGCACGGAAATGGGTGGGGTCGGGAACATCGCAAGCCTGTTCCATCGCACCCTTTCGGGCAAAAGGGGAGCGATGGACCTCGACGCCCTAAAGGACGCGATAAGCCCGGGGCTCACACCCATTCGCCTCGGGACGGCGCTCATTTGCATGGAGACGACACATAACGCCGCCGGTGGAGCTATCCTATCGCTCGATCACATGGCAGCCCTACAAGCCATCGCGAAGACGCATGGGATTCCCGTCCACATCGACGGCGCACGCCTATTCAACGCCGCAATCGGC
Source organism: Alphaproteobacteria bacterium (assembly GCA_035625915.1). Classification (NCBI taxonomy): domain Bacteria; kingdom Pseudomonadati; phylum Pseudomonadota; class Alphaproteobacteria; species Alphaproteobacteria bacterium. Next base: position 2,802 of record DASPOR010000157.1, read on the forward strand.
CTCGGCGTACCGGCGGACCGAATTGCCGCCTATGGGGATTCGGTCACGTTCTGCATATCGAAGGGTCTCTCGGCGCCGATCGGTTCCGTCTTGTGCGGCTCGGACGATTTCATTCTGCGCGCACGGGCGTTCCGACGCATGGTTGGCGGCAACCTGCGTCAAGCCGGCGTCGTCGCGGCCGCTGGCGTCGTGGCCCTCGAGGACATGGTGGAGCGTCTCGCTGACGATCACCGTGCCGCGAAGCGGCTTGCAGAGGGCTTGCATGGAATCGATCCCCGTCTCGCCAACCCCGGCGATGTCGAGACCAATATCGTCAACATGGACGTGAGCGCTTCCCGCCGGAGTGCCGCCGACTGGACGGCCGCATTGAGGCCCAAGAGCATCGTCGTGACCCCGGCCAGGCCGTGGCGGCTACGCCTCGTGACCCACCGGCACATCGGAACGGCCGAGGTCGAACGCGCCCTCGACGCGTTTTCCGACACTTGGCGCACGTTCGTACGGTAAAGCGTGCTTGCGCACGTGACGGCCGCCAGAGCGGATGACCCGTCGCGCCGCCTCGTTGACTCGATCAGCGGTATATTGATAGTAATTGGCCTTACCACTTGACCAAAAATCACCGAAAAATTCTCGGGAGGAAGCGTGGCGAAGAAGGCGTCCGGAAAAACAAACCGAAAGAAATCGAGTAACGGCAAAACAAACCGCGCCGTTCGCGCAAAGCCATCGCCGCTGCGGCTCGAGCCCGATCGGCTGTTCCCGGCCAATGCCGCAGTGCGGTCGATCGCGCGGCGGCTTTACAAGGAAGTTCGCAATCTGCCAATTTTAAGCCCGCACGGACATACCGATCCCGCGTGGTTCGCCGACGACGAATCTTTTCCCGACCCCGCGACCCTGTTCATCGTCCCCGACCACTACATTTTCCGGATGCTCTATAGCCAGGGCATACCCCTCGACAGCCTCGGCATCGCGCGACGCAATGGGCAGCGCATCGAACAAGATTCGCGAAAGATTTGGCGCCTGTTCGCCGAAAATTACCATCTTTTCCGTGCCACTCCCTCGCGCCTCTGGTTCGAGCACGCATTGAGCGAAGTGTTTGGCGTAACGCAGCGTTTGTCGCCGGCAACTGCGGATCGGATTTACGATCAAGTCGCAGGTTGCCTCGGAAAACCTCAGTATCGGCCACGCGCACTATACGAGCGGTTCAACATCGAGGTGATCGCGACGACGGAGTCGCCACTCGATCCGCTCGCACATCACCAGAAGCTCCGGCAAAGCAAGTGGCACGGCCGCGTTCTCACCGCCTATCGTCCCGATCCGGTCGTCGATCCGGAGTTCGACGGTTTCACCGACAACGTAAAGCGCCTCGGCGAAATCACCGGCAGAGACACGACGAAATGGCAAGGTTATCTCGATGCTCACATGGACCGGCGTCGTTTTTTTGCCAAAATGGGTGCTACCTCGACGGATCATGGCCATCCCTCGGCACGCACGGCCGATCTTTCGCGCGGTGAGGCGGAGATTCTCTTCGACAAGGTACTAAAGAAGAACGTGAGCCCACAGGAGGCGGATTTGTTCCGCGCCCAGATGCTCACGGAAATGGCGCAAATGAGCGTAGAGGACGGGCTTGTAATGCAAATCCATCCCGGCTCGTTCCGCAACCACAATCCATCGCTTTATCACTCGTTTGGGCGCGACAAGGGATTCGACATTCCGCTTCGTACCGACTACGCACGCGCACTCAAGCCGCTTCTCGACAAGTATGGCAACGAGAGGAAGCTCAACATAATCCTCTTCACGCTCGACGAAACAACCTACTCTCGAGAGCTTGCGCCACTTGCCGGCGCTTACCCAATCCTCAAGCTGGGGCCGGCCTGGTGGTTTTTCGACAGCCCCGAAGGAATGCGGCGCTATCGCCAACTCGTCACCGAGACGGCCGGCTTTTACAACACCGTGGGCTTCAATGACGACACGCGAGCGTTCCTCTCGATACCCGCACGGCATGACGTGGCGCGCCGCGTCGATTGCGCCTACCTCGCGGAACTCGTCGCGGATCACCGCCTCGAAGAGGATGAGGCGCGCGAAGTCGCGGTCGACCTCGCCTACAACCTGGCAAAGAAGGCATACAAGCTGTGATTGCAGCCGCCGAGACCTCGCCCGTCACGACCCGCGCGGTCCGGCTGGATAGCCGGCACCTCGCAACACTGCCGGCGGCGATACGCGTTCCCGCCTACGACCGAAATCGACTTGAGGCGGGTATCGTGCATTTGGGAATTGGCGCCTTTCATCGCGCCCATCAGGCCGTTTACATCGACGATTTGCTGCACAAGCGGTTCGGCCCCTGGGGAATTACGGGGATCAGCTTGCGTCAAGCTACGGTACGCGAGGCACTCGAACCGCAGGACGGGCTCTATACCGTCGTCTCGCGCGAGCGTGCTCGCGCCGATTATCGTGTGATCGGAAGCGTCAAATCGGTGCTCGTAGCAACGGAGAATCCAGAAGCGGTGCTTCGCTGCCTCACGGCTCCCGCGACACGGGTCGTCACCATCACGGTGACCGAAAAGGGCTATTGTTTCGCAACCGACGGAAGGCTCGATTCCAATCATCCCGAAATAAAACACGATCTCGCTGCACCCCGCGCTCCGACGAGTACGATCGGTTTTCTCGTCGAGGCCCTGCGTCGCATCCGCGCGTCCGGTAAGGCGGCGCCAACCATCGTCTCCTGCGACAACCTGCCCTCGAACGGGTCGACATTGCGGCGGACACTCATCGACTTTGCGTCACTTCACGCTGACGGTCTTGCCGCGTGGATCGAAGGGAGCGTCGCCGTGCCCAGCACGATGGTCGATCGCATTGTGCCTGCGGCGACGGAAGCGGACCGGGCCGAGGTGAAGTCAGCGCTTGCGGTCGAGGATCGCGGCACAGTGGTTGGCGAACCGTTCAGCCAATGGGTCGTCGAAAA
>DASPOR010000158.1 GCA_035625915.1 Alphaproteobacteria bacterium
ACCCGCCTGGGGAGGTGGGGCAAGCGGGACCTCGTTGCCCCGCTGCCCGGCGACGAAATACGCGACGGCGGCGACCAACGCCAGGACAATCGGCAATAGCTTGAGTGAGAGACGGGATTTCGGGGTCATGGGAGATACATCTCACGCGGAGCCTCGGACCTTGCACACACTCGCGAAAAAAGAGGGCGCATGCCGAGCTGAAGGTTGGAGGGTGGCGAAACGGACGGTTTCATCCGCGGACAAGGTGTAAATTTCCTGTCGAACCATTGCCAAGCTATCGAACCATTGCGGCAAAATTGCGACTGGACCTTGGCGTGGCAGTGGAAATTAAGCCAGCACCCGACAATGGCGATGCGCGGCGATTTCCCGCGTATCGCACACCCACATGGTATCATCATTGCGCGATTGACAGAATACGATGAGGTTCGAATCGAAATCCGCCAACGGCAGACCTTTACGGGCGGCGACTTTTGTTTGGAGGATGGTCATGGATCCTTCTCCGTGCACGGAAATCGGAGCCCGACAACGCCGCCAACCCCGGCTCATTGGTCCGGGGGCGATCCGAATGGGAAACAGAGATTTTCCAAATGCGATCCCCGAGCCGGGGACCGGACTACGAGCCTTCGCGTTCCGCGCGCTTTCGCGCCAGCTTCCGGGCTCGACGCACCGCTTCCGCCCGCTCGCGAGCCTTGCGCTCCGACGGCTTTTCATAGGAGCGACGTAGTTTCATCTCGCGGAAGATTCCCTCCCGCTGCATCTTCTTCTTGAGCGCTCGCAACGCCTGATCGACGTTGTTATCGCGCACGACCACTTGGACCAGGGCAACTCCTCCTTCCAAACGAAGTTGGACCAACCGAACTTTCCGCTAAAGGCGGGGGTTCTAGCACATGCGCCTGCCCCTGTGAAGGGCGAAAGCGCCTAGTTCCACAGGGTTACCACGGGCTGTGGCCGCGACGCCATAGTCGTAGCCCGCTTTTCGACGACAGAAAGTCGACAACGCGATTCGCCCGCTTTACCGCAGCCTGCCAGCCGACGCATAGTAGCGTCATGGCCATTCTCAAGATCGCCCGCATGGGCCATGCCGTCCTTCGTGAGCCGGCCCGGCCCGTTGTCGACCCAACAGCACCCGAGATCCGCCGTCTGGTCGACGACATGATCGAAACCATGGAAGATGCGCCCGGCACAGGGTTAGCGGCCCCCCAAGTCCATGTCCCGCTCCGCGTTGTCGTTTTCAAGGTCTTGGCGGACCGGCTGACTGGCGACGAGGGCGACGAGGCTCAACCGCTCACGGTGCTCATCAATCCGACCATCGAACCGCTCGGCCCCGAAAAGGTTACCGACTGGGAGGGCTGCCTTTCGCTACCCGGCCTGATGGCCGCGGTTCCGAGATATCGCCGTATTCGCTACCGTGCGGCGGGGCTCGACGCAAAGATTATCGAACGCGAGGCCGCCGGCTTTCACGCGCGCGTAGTGCAGCACGAGTGCGACCACCTGGACGGCGTCCTTTATCCCGCGCGCGTCAGTGACTTTTCCCGATTCGGCTTCGTCGAGGAAATGCGCCGCTTCGCACCACCTCTTGTGGAGGAGGCAATATGAGTCGCGCTCACAAATCAACGACTCAGGATATCGGCACGATGCGTGCACGCATCCTGGAAAAGACACTCACCCACGTTCCGTTCGACGGTTGGACCGAGAAAGCCCTGGTCCGAGGTGCCGAGGATGCCGGTTATCCCTCGGCGATGGCACTCGACGCCTTTCCAGGCGGCGTTACGGATGCCATCGATTGTGCGGCCGAGGCGGCCGACGCCGCGATGCTGGCCACGATCGAGAAAATGGATTTGAGCTCCATGCGCGTGCACGAGCGTATCTCCGCTGCGGTTCGCGCACGCCTGGAAATGAGCGCGCCGCACCGGGAGGCAATCCAGCGCGCCCTTGCCATCCTGGCGCTGCCTCAGAACCTGCCGCTCGCCGCCAAGACCGTATGGCGCACCGTCGATGCGATCTGGTATGCGGTCGGCGACAACTCAACCGACTTCAACTACTACACCAAACGCGGTCTACTGGCCGGCGTTTACTCGGCAACGCTCGCCTATTGGCTCAACGATCATTCGCCTGAAAATGCCGATAGCTGGTCTTTTCTCGAGCGCCGGATCGATGAAGTAATGCGAGTCCCAAAACTCGTTGGCAAGCTGCGCGAGCGTTTTAGCTCGCTCCCGTCGCCTCTCGATCTCATGAGGTTCGCGCCGGGGCGCCGGCACCGGATGCGCTGACTCCAAGGCGGAATTTGAGACGCGTCAAACCCGCTCAGGCACCGCCTTCACCTCACCGCTTTGGCATAAGTCGTGTGACGTGACCCATCTTGCGCCCCGGCCGCGCGTGTGCCTTGCCGTAGAGATGGACCTTGGCTGTCGGTTCGGCGAGGATCTTCAGCCAATCTTCTACCTCGTTGCCGATGAGGTTTTTCATGGTGGCATTCGAATGGCGCTCAGTCGCGCCTAGTGGAAGCCCGCACACCGCACGCACCGTTTGCTCGAACTGGCTCGTAACACAGGCGTCGATCGTCCAATGCCCCGAATTATGCGGGCGAGGCGCCAACTCGTTGACCAGGAGTCGGCCATCTCGCGTAACGAACATTTCGACCGCCACGAGTCCAACGAGGTCGAGTGCCTCGGCAATATGCCGTGCCAATGCTTCGGCTTGCATCGTAAGGCGCGCGTCGATCCGAGCGGGAGCTATCGTCGTATCGAGAATATGATTCACGTGCCAATTCTCGACCGGATCGTAGGTCGCCATCCGACCGTCGAGACCGCGCGCCACGATCACCGAGATTTCAGTCATGAAGTCGACGAAGGTCTCGAGAATGCCGATGCTCGCGCCCATTGCGGCCCAGGCCTCGCGCTGGTCCGTGTCAGGCTTGATCAAAACTTGACCCTTGCCGTCATAGCCGAATGAAGCACTCTTGAGCACAGCCGGTGTACCGAGGTCGCGAATCGCCCGCTGGAGTCCGTCTGTACCGGTGATCTCGCGGTAATCGGCGGTCGGCACGCCGATTCCACGCAAGAAATCCTTCTCGCGCAGGCGATTTTGGGCGATGTGAAGGATTTTCCAGCCGGGCCGCGTCGGCACCCTGTCGCCGATCCGCTCGACCACCATCGACGGGACGTTTTCGAATTCGAATGTGACCACATCGATCGAGTCGACAAAGGCATCGATTGCCTTCAAGTCGTCATACGCCGAAATAGTGCGTGCCTCGACGACTTGGAGTGCGGGTTCGTCCAATGCGGGACAGAAGACGTGGCTGCGATAGCCGAGGCGAGCTGCGGCGAGTACGATCATCCGCCCGAGCTGGCCCCCACCAAGGATGCCGATACGGCTTCCCGGCGGCAGAGGACCTAGCCCGATCGCGGCGCTTGCAATTTTTTCTTTTATCGTCGTTTTTTCGTCAGCCGTCATTTCTCAAAAACCGCTCAATGTCTCATTATCGCTTCGCTGGTCTTTCCTCGACTGCGGCTGTTTGCATGGCGCGATAGCGATCGAGCGCTTTCGCCACGACGGGATTGCCGAGCGCCACGACGGCAATGGCGAGAAGTGCCGCGTTGACCGCACCCGCCTTGCCAATCGCGAGTGTGCCGACGGGTATGCCCGAGGGCATCTGCGCGATCGAGAGGAGGCTGTCGAGACCGGAGAGCGCCTTGCTCTCGACCGGAACGCCGAAGACGGGCAGTGGCGTCATCGCCGAGGTCATGCCCGGGAGATGTGCTGCCCCACCGGCTCCAGCGATTATCACCTTGAGCCCGCGTTGGCGCGCGCTATCGGCGTACGCGAACAGCCGCTTTGGCGTGCGATGGGCCGAGACAATTCGCGTCTCGTGCGGCACGCCCAACTTGGCGAGCATATCGGCGGCGTGACGCATCGTCTCCCAGTCCGATTGGCTCCCCATGATGATGCCGACGACGGGCGGGGCGTTCCTATCTTTAGCGATTGAGCCGGCCCGCGTGCGTACTCTTGCCGGGGTTCGCCTTTTCGTTGCCCGCGTGTTCAAGACCTTGCCCCTTATCCGTCCGGCCGCCGAAAGGCAGGGCCGGTCCACGAAGGAGGGCGATTATAGGGGGCACGACCCGGCTGGCAAGCATGCTAGCGCGCGGCTTGCGTGGCTTATCGCGCGGCCATCCGATTTAACGTTTCTCGTGGTATTGTAACAAAAGGTGCGACTCCGGTTCCACGCGGCCCTAATGGCCGACGGCGACGAGGCTCGACGGTTAGCCATGAAGATCGAAGGGAAGATCGGCGCGCGAAGCACAGGTGACGCTGGCGGTGGCGCCCGAGTGGCCTCGGGTGCCAAAGGCGGCACCCCAAAGGCATCGTCCATCGCCGATATCGCAACAATCTCTGGCATCTCGGAAGCGGAATTTACCCCGCGGGTACGCCAGGCGATCATGGCGCTTCTTGCGGAGGTCGAATCGCTTCGCCGGGAACTCGATGAAGCCAAACGCCGAGTGGGATATCTCGAGCGCCTTGCCGACGAAGACACACTCGTCCCCGTTGTCAATCGCCGCGCCTTTGTGCGGGAGCTCTCTCGCATTTTGAGCTACGCCCGCCGCCACGAAGTTCCCTGCAGCATCATCTATTTCGACCTCAATGAACTGAAAACGATCAACGACGTCCACGGTCATGGCGCCGGCGATGCTGCGTTGGCGCATGTGGCGTCCATTTTGATCGCGAACGTGCGTGCATCCGATGTAGTAGGCCGCCTCGGCGGCGACGAATTCGGCGTCATCCTCGTTCATTCCGACGCCAAGCAGGCCTCCGAGAAAGCAACACAGCTTGCAGCCGCCGTCGCGGCGGCTCCGCTCCAGTACCGGGGTCAAAGCCTGGTACTGCGGACCGCGTGCGGCAGCTATCAGATCCGCCCCGAGGAAAACGTGGATCAAGCGCTCGAGGGTGCTGACAGGGCCATGTATTCCCAGAAGAGCCGAACGGGCGGAGGTGCGGCAGTTTGAGGTGCCGAGATCCCGCCGCTCGATGCATCTAGTGTGGTTTTCGGATTTGAAGTTCCTAAACGCGGATGCCACCAAAATGCTAGGAACTTCGAATCCACCGCACTAGAGTTCTCTTCCCGGCCATCCGGCGCTAGGCGATGATGTCGGGAAGAAGCTGGCTTTCGACCTTCGCGATCTGGTCCTTGAGCGAGAGCTTGCGCTTCTTGAGCCGTTTCAACATAAGCTGATCGTAGACGCCGGCTTCGGTCACCCTGGCAATTACTTCGTCGAGGTCTCGATGCTCGCTCCTGAGGGCTGCAAGACGCTCCTTGAGCGCCCGAATCTCGTCCTCGCTCAGATCATTACCCCCGGTCATCCGCTCCTCGATCGCTCGAACGCCGATTTTACAAAAACCTGGCCCCAAGCGGAATGCCGGAAGTAGCCGCCACCGGCGTCGCTGCTGAAGCAGGCCTTCGAGTGGGCGACCGTTCACCTCAGTTCCAGCGGCCCTTGGCCCGATTTCGACAGGCCGGCCTGAAGGAGGAATGGACAAGTGGCCCGGGATTGGACAGAACGATAGGTGCACGCGCAGGGCCTCAGCATATCGTTTGCCAAATCGGTATGAACCAATTTCCTGAATGCCCCTTTTGGGACTTTTCGGTCGCAGTCTATGGACGCGAGGGGGTGGCAGCCGCTTGCTTAGCACTGCAAGAGCGCCATGGGGCCGACGTCAACTTTCTGCTCTATTGCTGCTGGCTGGGTGTGGAGGGATGCCGCACGCTCGACGCCAACGGTCTTTTGCGCGCGACAGCAGAGGTCGAACGCTGGCATTGCGAGGTGGTGCGTTCCTTGCGTGCCGTTCGAAAATACCTTAGGGCGAACCCCGAGCGAGCGTCGGTACGGCGTGTGGAGCCGCTTCGCCGAAAAATTCAGGCCGTAGAACTCGAGGCCGAACATATCGAACAAATCATGCTTTATCAGCTGCCATTGCCACAATCGCGCGAGAATGCTACGCGAGATGAACGTATTGCGTGTTCACTCGAAAATATGCGCAGCTATTTGGCGAGCGCTGGCGCAAAACTCGACGATCAAGACGTGAGCGATCTGGAGATTTTGCTTGCGGGAAGCATCACAGAGTGCGAACGGGCGGCCACCTCATCCCCGCCGACGAAACCCTAGTGCCGTGGATTTGAAGTTCCTGTCATTTGGTGGCATCCGCGTTTAGGAACTTCAAATCCGAATACCACACTAGATACAACATATTACTAGTGTGGCTTTGAATCCGAAATTCGCTCCCGGTCCCGCGCCCAGATATGGCGAATTTCGGATTCGCCACGCGAGGCGATCTGCGCGATTTCACGGCGTGCTGGCGCCGTTTGTAAAACGGGCGTAGCATTTCGCATGGACCAGGACCAGATACGGACGGATGCCCTGGTCGAGCCCCCGACCCTTATGCAAAGGAGGTGTCCGGTGAATGTCATGGAGCGGATTGAGGCCTTGAAGGCAAAACACGCAGCACTAGACGACGCGATACAGGAAGAGAATAACCGACCCCATCCAGACGATGTCCGAATTCACGACCTCAAACGCCAAAAGCTGAAGATCAAGGACGAGATTGCCTACATGAGCAGGCACTAGCCGGTCCGAAGCCCGAAAAAAGGCCCGGCGTTCTAATTCCAAAACTACTCCGGCGGGTCTGACCGGACCCGCAAGTCGGCGTCGCTATTTTCTATGATACCCCCTTCAGCTATTTGATCGACTTCGCCCGATCGCGCAGCGCAAATTTTTGGATTTTGCCCGTTGACGTTTTCGGCAACGGACCGAAGGCGATGGTGCGGGGCACCTTGAAGCGCGCCATGTTGTCGCGGCAGAACGCGATGATTTCCTCTGCGCTCGCGGAGGCGCCCGGCCTTAATGTCACGAACGCGCAAGGCGTTTCACCCCATTTCTCGTCCGGACGCGCCACGACGGCGGCCTCGAGCACAGAGGGATGGCGGTAGAGCACCTGCTCGACTTCGATCGTCGAAATATTTTCCCCACCCGAGATGATGATGTCTTTCGAACGGTCCTTGAGGTCGATATAGCCGTCTGGATGCCACACGCCCAGATCGCCGGTGTGGAACCATCCGCCGGCGAAAGCGTCCTGCGTCGCTTTTGCATTCTTCAAATACCCTTTCATCACGATATTGCCGCGCATGAAGACTTCTCCCATCGTGCGGCCGTCGCGTGGGACAGGTGCGAGCGTGCGTGGGTCGGCGACCATGAGTCCCTCGAGCACGGGGTAGCGATTGCCTTGGCGCGCCTTGAGGGCCGCCTGCTCAACGTTAGGCAGACCGTTCCACTCGTCCTTCCAGTCGCACACGGTGGCTGGGCCATAGACCTCTGTCAGCCCATAGACATGGGTCACATGAAAGCCCTGGCCTTCGATCGCCTCGAGCACTGCCGGCGGCGGCGGGGCTGCCGCGGTCATGAACTCGACCTTGCGGCCGAGATCTCGACGCTCCTGCGGGTCCGCGTTGATGAGCATACCGATCACGATGGGTGCGCCGCACATATGCGTAACACCATGATCCGCGATCGCGTCATACATTGCCTTGGCATCGATCCGACGCAGGCACACATGGGTTCCGGCCAATGCGGTGATTGCCCATGGAAAGCACCAGCCATTGCAATGGAACATCGGCAGTGTCCAGAGATAGACGGGCTGGCCGCGCATGCCCCAGACGATGATTTCACCGAGTGCGTTCAGATAGGCACCACGATGGTGATAGACGACCCCTTTTGGGTTCCCCGTCGTCCCCGACGTATAGTTGAGGGCGATTGCCTGCCATTCGTCGATGGGAGGGCTCCACGCAAAATCGGGATCGCCTTCAAGGAGAAATGACTCGTAATCGGTCTCACCGAGGCGCTTTCCGCCTTCTGTGAGAGGATCGTCGATATCGATCACTGGAATGGTGCGGCCGAGCTTGGCGAGCGCTCGGTCCACGATTGGCGAGAATTCCCGATCGGCGATGAGCAGCTTCGCTTCGCCGTGCTCGAGGGTGAATGCGATCGTGTCAGCGTCGAGGCGGGTATTTATTGCGTTGAGGACCGCACCGGACATGGGCACACCGAATGTCGCCTCGAACGCCGCCGGAATGTTGGGCGCGATGACGGCGACAGTATCGCCGACGCGAATCCCGCGCTTCGTCAGAGCTGACGCAAAACGGCGGCAGCGCGCGTATGTTTCGGCCCAACTCCGCCGGACGGTCCCGTAAACCACCGCGTTACGCGTCGGATGCACCGCAGCGGCTCTCTCGATGAAGCCGAGCGGAGTAAGTGGCGCATAGTTCGCCGCGTTCTTGTCGAGACCCCGTTCGTAGGGGTTGGCGGAACTCTTCTCCATGGCCGTAGCTCCCGTTCAGCCCGCAGCACGTAGCAGCCAAGGCATTGCCCGTCAATTCTTGCTGTCGTCAAGACGAAGATGGCAGGAACTTTGGTCGGGCCCAGGCCGGCGGTGCCGCAAATATGGTGCCATGCATGATATCTCGGCAACCGCCGGCATCGATCCAAAGTGTCGTATGTCCGATCAGTTCATGACGTAAGGAAAGAATAATGCTACATCCCAAATACCCTGGACCCTCATTGTTCGGGGGTAACGTTGCAATTGCTTATCGCGCCGCACAAGGGAGAATGATGGTGACCGAGCGGTTCGATTCGATCTATCGGCACTCCTTGAGCGATCCGGAGGGCTTTTGGGCTGACGCCGCGAGCAAAATTGACTGGATCCGCAAATGGGACAAGGTGCTGGACGCCTCGAAGGCGCCCTTCTATCGGTGGTTTCCGGGTGGATTGGTCAATACCTGCCACAACGCTCTCGATCGGCACGTCGACGGCGGACGTGGCGAACAGTTGGCACTCATTTACGACAGCCCGGTCACAAGTACGGTTCAGCGCCATACTTACCGCGAGCTCAGGAACCTTACAGCGAAGTTCGCTGGCCTCCTCGCCGCGCATGGGGTGACGGCGGGCGACCGGGTCATCATCTACATGCCGATGGTGACGGAAGCAGCGATCGCTATGCTTGCGTGCGCGCGGCTCGGCGCCATTCATTCCGTGGTGTTCGGTGGCTTCGCCGCGGCTGAGCTCGCAACGCGCATCGACGACTGCAAACCGAAGGCCGTCGTATCGGCTTCCTGCGGTATCGAGATCAATCGGGTCATTCCATATAAGCCGCTGCTGGACGACGCGATTCGCATTGCCAAGCACAGGCCCGAGATTTGCGTAATCCTGCAACGTCCACAAGCCAAGGCGGCGATGACGCCGGGACGCGATATCGATTGGGCGTCCGCGGCCGATGCGGCGCCGTATCCCTGCGTGCCAGTCGCCTCAACCGATCCGCTCTATATACTTTACACATCCGGTACTACAGGCCAACCCAAGGGCATCGTGCGCGACAACGGCGGACACCTTGTCGCACTCAATTGGTCGATGAAGAACGTCTATGGGGTCGAGCCTGGCGAAGTTTATTGGGCTGCATCGGATGTTGGGTGGGTCGTCGGGCACTCCTATATCGTTTATGCCCCGCTCATCCACGGCAACACCACCGTCCTTTACGAGGGCAAGCCTGTCGGCACACCCGATGCAGGCGCTTACTGGCGCGTGATCTCGCAGCACAGCGTTGCGGCGATGTTCACCGCACCGACCGCCTTTCGCGCCATCAAGCGCGAGGACCCTGGCGGCGCGCTTATCGGTAAATACAACCTCGAGCCCTTCCGGACTCTCTTTCTCGCGGGCGAGCGGGCGGATCCGGATACGGTGCAATGGGCTGAAAAGCATCTTCGCGTTCCGGTCATCGATCATTGGTGGCAGACCGAGACTGGATGGTCGATCGCAGCGAACTGCATGGGGATCGAGCACCTTCCGGTGAAATACGGCTCGCCCACTCGGGCCGTGCCCGGGTACGACGTGCGGATCCTCGATCCAGACTGCCGCGAGGTCAAACCCGGCCAGATCGGCGCGATCGCGGTAAAGCTGCCCCTGCCGCCGGGCTCGCTGCCAACCCTCTGGCAAGCGGACGAGCGATACAAGACAGCCTATCTTTCGCGCTATCCCGGCTATTACGAAACAGGCGATGCGGGTTTCATGGACGACGATGGCTACATCTTCGTGATGGCGCGCACAGACGACATCATCAACGTTGCGGGCCATCGGCTATCGACGGGTGGAATGGAGGAAGTGCTTGCCTCCCATCCCGACGTCGCGGAGTGCGCCGTGGTGGGTGTCGCCGATCCGCTCAAGGGCCAGGTGCCGCTCGGCTTTCTCGTCCTCAAGTCGGGTGTCAAGCGCGACCCCCGCGAGGTTGTCGCGGAGGTCGTCAAGATGGTGCGCGACCGGATTGGGCCCGTTGCGGCATTCAAGAGCGCCACCGTGGTCCTGCGCCTTCCTAAAACGCGCTCGGGCAAGATCCTTCGCTCGACAATGCAAAAGATCGCGGACAATGAGTCTTTCAAGGTGCCGCCGACTATCGATGATCCCGCTGCCCTGCCCGAGATCGAAGCGGCACTCGACGCGATCGGCTATGCCAAGGCGCGGGAGAGCTAGCCAACGCCATGACCGCACGACCGTAACCTTACGCCCTCGCCATGGCCGATCGTTTCAACCCACCCAATCTGTGGCAACCTTTCGGTCCGTTCTCGATGGCCGTTGCACTCGGGGGCGGACGAATCGTGCATCTTAAGGGCCAAGTCGCTCTCGATCGGGACGGAAACATTGTCGGGAAGGGTGACATGCGCGCGCAGACGCGCAAGACGCTCGAGAACATCGCGGGTGTCCTTGCAAGTGTTGGCGGAACGATGGGCGACGTTGTGTCGTTGACCCATTATGTGACCGACATCGAGGAGTTCATGGCAACGGGAGACATCCGGCGGAAATTCTTCGCGCCACCCTACCCTGTGACGACGACCGTCCAAATCGCGCGTCTCTACCATCCGGACCTGATGGTTGAGATAACCGCGATTGCGGAAATCCCACTGGACCGCTTCCGGCGTCTGGTAGACGAAGGCTAAAGCGAACCGGCCACGGACTGCATCCGGGCAGCTACTGCATTAGGTCGATCGCGGCGGTGATCGGCCCCATCAGGTCTCTGCCTTTTCCTCGGCTGCAGTATCTTGGGGGGGTGCACCATCCTCGGCAGCCTTGCGCAAGCGTGCGCGTGCCTTGTGCACGGCTTTTTCCAGCTCCTCGTGACCGCACAATCCCAAGAGCACGGGACTTTGAGGCTTGATGTTTGGCGTATTCCAATGGGTCCGGTCGCGTACCGCCTCGATCGTATTCTTTGTGGTGCCGACAAGCTTCGATATTTGCGCGTCGGACAACTCCGGGTGATTCTTGAGGAGCCACGCGATTGCGTCGGGGCGATCGCTGCGCTTGGCGACCGGCGTGTAGCGCGCACCTTTGGTCCGCGCTTCGGGCAGCGGAATCGAAGGCTTGGCCATTTGAAGCATGTAGTTCGGGTCGGCCTGGCCCCTGGTCAGCTCGTCTTTCTCAAGCTGACCGTTCGCGACAGGGTCGAGGCCCTGCATACCGCCCGCAACCTCGCCGTCGGCGATCGCCTGGACTTCCAGCTCGTGCAGTCCACAAAATTCCGCGATCTGCTTGAACGACAGGGTGGTGTTTTCGACCAGCCAAACGGCGGTCGCCTTCGGCATGAGGAGCTGCGCCATCGGTCTTCCTCGCTAATGTGCTTGTACTAGAGGGGATTTTCACCCCATGCGACCGGTACGGGCCGACCGGCCGCTTCCGGGCACCTCGGCTTATATAGGGTCTTCCACGGCACTGCAAACGGCTCGCGCAACAGGTACCTCCGCCCTA
>DASPOR010000159.1 GCA_035625915.1 Alphaproteobacteria bacterium
GCGCGTGACTTCACCCGTTGCATCGCCGAGCACCTTGCCATGCTCCGATCCAATGAGGCGTCCAAGCCGATCACGATTCCTCTCCAATATCTCCTTATAGCGAAACATCGCCCGTGCACGCATGAGCGGCGGCGTAGCGGCCCATTTCGGGAATGCAGCCTTGGCGCTGGCGACCGCGGCATCGACCTCGGCGGCGTCGGCAAGCGGCAGGCGCGCCGAGATTTCTCCCGTCGCCGGGTTATAGACGTCGGAAAAACGGCCGCTTCGTCCGGCCACAGGCTTGCCGCCGATGAAATGGGTAAGCTCTTTGGGCATTCGATTTTCCTCCCGGGCACGCGATCTGTCGTTGCCCACACTTTAGGCGCGAACGTGCCGCGGGCCAACTGCCGTTATCGCACTCGGGGCCGATGCGCGCACTGTTTCAGGATGCGTACGCAATCCCCAGGGCATCCGCAAGGGCATGATCGCGTCGTTTTGCTTAGAAGATCGAGGAGGGGTTGTGTTACGGTTCGAGTAACACGGTGCTCGGCTTCAACACGGGTGCCGGTACAAAAACAATGGCGCCGCGCTTCGGCGCGTCAGCGAGCGAAACCGCGATGGCCGGGGATTTCATCCTCGAAACCGATGGCTTGACGAAAGAGTTCCGAGGCTTTGTTACCGTCAATGGGGTGCGCTTGCGCGTTTGGCGGGGAACTATCCACGCTCTCATCGGGCCGAGCGAGCCCGGGAGGCGATTATGAAAAAGACGCTGTTCGCTACCGCCGCCGTCATGGCGCTGGCCACCGGTGCGGCACGGGCCGAACTCGCGGTCAAACTCGGCGTGATGAGCGATATGTCGAGCCTTTATGCCGAGATCGGCGGTCCGGGGTCGGTCGAAGCGGCCAAGATGGCCGTCGAGGATTTCGATCCCGCCAAGAACGGCATGAAAGTAGACGTCATCTCGGCGGACCACCTCAACGACCCCGATGTCGGCTCAAGCATCGCGCGGCAGTGGTACGACGTCGACAAGGTGGACGCGATCGTCGACGTGCCGACCTCGAGCGTCGCACTCGCAGTCAGTGAGATCACAAAGAAAAAGAACAAGGCCTTCTTGGCTTCGGGCCCGGCAAGCTCCGAGCTCACGGGTTCCAGGTGCTCGCCAAACACGGTGCACTGGACATATGACACTTGGGCGCTTGCGCACGGCACGGGCGGCGCCATCGTGAGGCAAGGAGGCGATACCTGGTTCTTCATCACGGCGGATTATGCATTCGGGCGCACGCTCGAGCGCGACACATCCGACGTCGTGAGAGCAGCGGGCGGCAAGGTTATCGGCTCGGTGTACGTGCCACTCAACAGCCCCGATTTCTCGTGGTTCCTGCAGCAAGCTCAATTGTCCAATGCCGAGATCATCGGGCTAGCGAATGCGGGCGGCGATACCATCAATTCGATCAAGCAGGCCGCCGAATTCGGTATAGTGCAGGGCGGTCAGAAGCTGGTCGGTCTCCTCGTCTTCATCTCAGATGTCCATTCGCTTGGCCTTCAATTGGCGCAGGGGCTGACGGTCACGACTGCCTTCTATTGGGACCTCAACGACAAGACGCGAGCCTGGTCGCAACGTTTCGCAAAGCGGAACAACGGGAGATATCCGACGATGGTGCAGGCGGGAGTCTACTCGGAGACGCTTCATTATCTCGAGGCGGTAAAGCAGGTGGGTTCGGCCGAAGACGGCTTGAAAGTGATAGACAAGATGAAGGCGACAAAGTGGGACGATCCTCTATTCGGGTCGACGGAACTTCGCGTCGACGGACGCGCGGTGCATGCAATGTATCTCATGGAAGTCAAAAAGCCCAATAAGTCGAAAGGGCCTTACGACTATTACAAAGTGCTTGCCACAATCAAACCGGAGGATGCGTTCCGACCCCTTGCGCAAGAGAAGGGAGTATGCCCGCTCGTCAACTGATCGAGGGAGTGGAGCGTCGCGGCATCGTCGGCACGCTCGCCCGGGCGATCAAGAAGCCGATTTAGAGCATGACGCGATTGGATTGAATGGGTCGCGCTCTAGAATATTCTGTTTTGTCGCATTTTCTGCGGCAAACCGGCATCCACTTTGCCGAAAAAATGCTCCACGCTTGAGCCGCCCGACCTCTTATTCAGCCGCCTTCGTCGCGGGGACTTTTTCGACGCGCGCGGCGCAATACTTGAACCCCGGAATCTTGCCGAAGGGGTCGAGCTGCGGGTTGGTCAGGATATTGGCCGCCGCCTCGGCGTAGCAGAATGGAATGAACACCATGCCGTCGGGAAGCGCTCCGTCCGCTCGCGCTGCAAGCTCGATGGCGCCGCGCCGGGTCACGACGCGGACCTTCTCACCCGGCTTGATGCCTTGCTTCATCAGGAATGCCGGTGAAAATTCGGCGATTGCGCCGGGCTCGATCGCGTCGAGAACCGACGCACGTCGAGTCATCGCCCCCGTATGCCAGTGCTCGAGTTGGCGGCCGGTCGTGAGCACAAGCGGGTAGTCCGCGTCGGGTGTTTCGCTCGGCGGAACGATCGCCGCCGGAACGAGCTTCGCGCGCCCGCTCGAGGTCGGATAGCCGTCGCCGAACACCACGCTGTGTCCGGGATGGTCGGGGCCGTCCGAAGGATAGGTGACCACGTCCTGTCGCAAGAGGCGGTCCCAGGTGATATTTGCAAGTGACGGCATCATCTTCGCCATCTCGCCAAAGACGTCGCGCGGGTGCCCGTAGGTCCACTTGAGCCCCATGCGGCGCGCAATCTCTTGGATGATCCACCAATCTTGGCGCGCATCGCCTGGTGGCTTGAGGGCCACACGGCCCATCTGGACCTGCCTGTTTGTATTCGTGACCGTGCCATCCTTTTCCGGCCATGCGGAGGCGGGCAGGATCACGTCGGCATGATATGCGGTCTCGGTGAGAAAGATGTCCTGAACGACGAGATGCTCGAGCTTGGCGAAGGCTTCGCGCGCATGCTGGGCGTCGGGGTCCGACATGGCCGGATTCTCACCCATTATGTACATGCCGCGAATCTCGCCCGCGAGTGCCGCGTGGACGATCTCGACCACGGTGAGACCGCGCTTGGGATCGAGGGTGGTGCCCCAGAATTTCTCATATTCCTTGCGCACGCTTTCGTCTTCGACCGAGCGGTAGTCTGGATAAACCATGGGGATCAGGCCCGCGTCGGAGGCGCCCTGCACGTTGTTCTGACCGCGCAGCGGATGGAGGCCCGAGCCGGGCCGGCCGACCTGTCCAGAGATCATCGCGAGCGCGATCAGGCAGCGCGCATTGTCGGTCCCGTGGATGTGCTGGGATATACCCATTCCCCAGAAGATGATGCCAGCCTCTGCACGGGCGAAGGTGCGCGCCACGGTGCGCAGGGTGGTGGGATCGATACCGCAGATGTCTGCCATCTTCTCGGGTGAGTAATCCGCGAGATGCTGCTTGAGCTGCGCGAAATTCTCGGTGTGCGCCTCGACATACTGCCGATCGTGGAGCCCCTCATCGATGATCGTGTGGAGGATCGCGTTCAACATTGCCACGTCGGAGCCCGGCTTGAACTGCAGCATGTGGGTGGCATGGCGCTTGAGCGC
>DASPOR010000160.1 GCA_035625915.1 Alphaproteobacteria bacterium
CTGGGAGTAGTGTGCTGCACCGTGAATTGCTGGCGGAGCACGTCGCCCAGTTGAAATCGCGAATTTCGACGGGCGGTATTCAGGAGGCGGTCATCCGCGCGATGCTGTATGTGGGTATGCCCCGACAGGCCGTCGACGAACGCGCGCTGAGGATGTTGCGCCGTATCCGCGACCAGCAGGACGGCATGCCGAGACTGGCGCTGCAGGAATTCAAGACGATGGTACGCCAGCAGTTCTGCATGCTGATGCTCGAACCGGAGGCTGCGGTCGAGGCAATCCCCAATTTGCTGCCGCGGGAAGCTGAGGTGCGGCGCAAGGGCCTTGCCGTGATCCGCGAAGTGTTGAGTGCTCGCGGGGAGATCGAACCAGAAGTCGCGGAGCGCTTGCAATACGTCGCCCGTCTCTTCGGGGTCGATACGGACATCCCGGGCGTCACCAGATTGCCGCCCCCGAAGAGGACGCCGCGGGCCAAGGCTTCGTAGGCCAATTCGGCCGCAGTCTCGTCTGGCGTGGTGTAAGCAGGGCGCCATCAGTCGCACTTAGAAGCATCGCCCTTTGCGCGTTTACCCCGCTTGAAACGCAAATACTGCGCCCGTGGCGTGGCTTGGGCGTGGCGACTCCCTCCAACAATATTGCCAGGAGGCTCGCGCGGCCGCGCGTGAGCGGCGTCGGCCCCATTCCGCTGTTTATCTCATAGGGATTCTCGCACTCGGCATTTTTATCGAGCGAGGAGCGTATCGGCTCCAAGCCTTGTTCGATTGATCCAGGTCAAGGATGATGCTGTTCTATGTTGGCACGGTTCGTTCGGACAGTTTGGTCAATCATTGCCCGGAGTAACGCCATGACGATTAAAACGATCCTTGTCGCTGCAAGTGGTGGAAGCGCCAGCAATGGTGCGGTCGAGCTCGCCGGCCGACTCGCTCGTCGGTTCGAAGCGCATTTGGAAGGATTCCACGTCCGGGTCGATCCGCTCGCCGTCGTGGCGGTCGCAGCCGACGGATTCGGCACGCCGCTTGCGGGCGCGTGGATGGACCAGATTGCCAATGAGGCTGCCGAATTAGCAAAAAAATCGAAGGTGGCGTTCGACGCTGCCGCCGCGCGCCATCGCCTTCCCATGACGGCGGGCGGGCCCAAGGCGACCGCCTCCGCCGTATGGCGCGAAGAATCCGGCTACGCCCCCACACTGGTATCGCGTCGCGCACGATTCTTCGATCTTGTCGTGCTCGGCCGCTCGGAGCGCGTGGTGGACCAGCCGCATACCGATACGGTCGAAGAGACCCTCCTGTATGCCGGTCGGCCAGTCCTCTTGGCGCCAGCACAAGCGCCCGAGACCGCCTGCGAGTCCGTTGCCGTGGGATGGAATGGCTCGGCCCAAGCGGTGAGGGCGCTGGTTGCGGCCCGTCCACTTCTCAGCACCGCTCGCGCGGTCACCATCATCACCGTGGGCGGCAAAGACAAGGACGTGGAGAAGGTCGCCGCCGAGTCGGTCGTCGAATATCTTGCGTGGCACGGCATTGCTGCCAAGCATCGCAACGTCCAGCCGCTTCACGGCGTGGGTACTGGAGAGCAGCTTCTGTCGACTGCGCGGGACGAGGGCGCCGACTTGCTCGCCATGGGCGGTTACGGCCAATCGCCGTGGCGCGAATTCCTGTTCGGCGGCGCCACGCGGGAGATCGTCGAGGTCAGCATGTTGCCGCTTCTAATGTCGCACTGATCGCGGTGTTAACCCTCGATGATATGACAGATCAGCGTCGGTTCGGTCCTTGCGGCACAAGGCATCACTGCGCCACATAGACCATCCATGACACGCCGAAGCGGTCCGCTGCCATACCGAAGCACGGAGAAAAGAAGGTCTTTTCGAGCGGCATTTGCACCTTGCCGCCGTCGGCCAAAGCGCCAAACAGCCGTCTCGCCTCTGACTCGTCCGCCACAGTTAGCGTGAGAGCGAAGCCCTGAAAGCTCGGCTGACCCAGGCATCGGCCGTCGGACGCGAGAACGGTTGCATCGCCGATACGCAAGCGCATGTGCATGACCTTCTCTGCAGCACCTGGCGGAACTTTAGAGTCATCGACGGGGACGGGGCTGTCCTTGAAACGCAGGAGCATCGTCACTTCCGCTTCAAGCGCCTTGCGATAGAACTCGGCCGCTTCCTCGCAGCGGCCGTCGAAGAACAGATAGGGTTGGACTTGCATCGTGCCTCCTCGGATTTACGGCTGTAATGGGAAGATTTTACCGCGCCGGGGCGATCGGAGCGACGGCTGGCTGCTGAGCATTAACGCTCACTTACTCGATGAATCCAGATTTACCTCATAAAATCAATATTTTGACGAGAAACTTCGAAACGTGAACTAAGGATACATGAGGGGTAATCCCCGTCAACGGTCCCGAACGGTGGCTTGAGAGCGAGGGGCTTTGGCGGCACCCTTTAGGGGGGCAAAGCGACGGATGGCGATTGACTGCGGAACGCCCCCTTGGGCGCAGCGCCCGTTAGGAGCCCTCGGCTGGTTGAGGAAGGATCGGGTGGGGCAGGCGAACGGCTGGCGAAACAGAGTATGATCTGCTAAGCGGGTCAAACAACGTGGATGCGGGCTACCGGAGAACGAGCGAGGCGGATTTTGGATGACCCTTTTGACTAAAGGGGGCGGTCTATGGAACTGCTACGAGCTCTGGAGTTGTTTCTCGCCGAGAATGTGAAAGGTGTCTCCGTCGACGCCCAAGCCGTTCTGGTGCATGTCATTCGACCACCCAATTACCAGAGCGCCTCCTCGGATCGCGGAACTGAGGAAAGCCCGGTGCTGTTCAGGCCTGGGCCACCGCCAGGCGTCGAACCGTACTATCTCGACGTCGGCACGTTCCAGGTCGCCCTGCACAATGCGTTGAAAGACGTCGTTGCCGGCTACGTGGCGCAACTCCGTCAGTCTGGCCAGATACGGTTCACCAGTGAATGGCAATACGCCCAACGTCCGCAAGACGGCAGCGAGTGGTGGGCACCGGGTGTGCAGATGCATGTGGCAAGCGTGAGCAAGCTCATGACCGCTATGGCCATGATGGTGCTCTTCCGCGATAACAACATCTCGCCGGATGCGCTGATCACGGATTACCTGCCGGACTATTGGGTGGAAGGGCCCAATGTCGAATACATCACCTTCCGGAACCTGTTCAACCACACCAGCGGCCTCTCGGCGAGTGATCTCGTCGACTTCGAGATCATGAAATCGGCGATCGCTGGTGGCATCAATCCGGGCGCTCGCGGACAGTACAACTATCAAAATCTGAACTACGCGCTGTGCCGGATTCTGCTCGCGGTCATCAACGGCAACATCAACAAGAACGCGTATTTCGATCCACCCCCGATTCCAGGCTTTCCTCCCCAACCGTGGAATGACATCCTCTGGGATTATGTGACGGTCACCGCTTATGAGGCATATCTGCAAGCCAACGTGTTTCAGCCCTCTGGTGTGGTTGGCGCCACGCTCGATCATCCGCCCGGGTGCGCGCTGGCCTACCGGGTGCCCGACGATGCGGAGCCCGGCTGGAACTCGGGTTCCCTGGAGGAGAGCTGCGGCTACGCCGGCTGGCATCTCTCTGTCAACGAGCTGCTCGATGTGATGGGCGAATTTCGCCGGGGCGGCGGCATTCTGACGCCCGCCGCGGCGCAGGCCATGCTTGACAATGGCTTTGGCGTCGACCCGTTTACTGGCGGTCCACTTCCTGCTGCCCTGACTACGCTCGCCGGCAACGTGTACTGCAAGCCCGGCGACTGGCACGATCCCAACAACCAGGACGAACAAAGCCTCGCGTTTTTCTTGCCGGAGGATATGGAGCTGGTGGTGTTGGTTAACTCAATGGTCGATGGACAAACAGGACCACCAAATAACTACTTCCGCTGCGTCGTGACGCAGGCGTACCTCGACAACCTGACCACGCAACCACCGATTATTCATCAGTAGAAGTTTCCGCTGAACACACGTGTCGCTCGAACGTGGGCACGACGAGTCGCAACGCCGGCATTAGAATGATCTGCTGGGTTCTAGGCTGGGGCGATCATTGTCTGATCGATTTTCCGAATCGTTACGCGCGCGGAGAAAAGCTCGACCTCTTGATCAGCGACACCGTAAGCACCTCGCGTTTGCCACGCAGATTACACCTTAGCTTGCTCTCAAAGTCCATGATCGGAGTATGAGGCGGCCTCCCTCGATTTAGGGCGGCGTGCCGAAGCTCAACCGTGCGGTTACAGCCAAAAAGCATCCGGCCTCCACGCAGTGCCAGTCCCGAAGGTCCTCAAGTCCAAAGGCATAGCGGGGCGGAAAGCCGTTGTCCTTGTTATGTTCTTTCATCCTGAGGACGATAACGCAGCCCGCTGCTCGGGCTAATCCCTATGGCATGGTGCCGTAGACTGTCATGCTGTAGAGCATAGGCGAGGTGGCCCAGAACAGGGCGGTGCCCGACATCGCGACCTACTCAGGCCGTGGCTCAGCGAGGAGGAGCTAAATGACATACAGCCAACATTGGAAGCGTGGCGTGCCCCTTGTGGTCATTTTTGCCGTTGCGGCACTTGTGGCGGCTATCACCGGCTTTATCGTGGCCGGCTTGTTAATCGTTTTGCCTTTTAGGCTGGCAGGAACACCTGTACACGAAAGCGAAATTCTCGAGGTGGGCGCAGTAGTTGGAGCTATCGTCTTGATGCCTCTATTCGTTTCTAAAGGCTTCGATCAAAAAGTCGTTTCCCGGTTGGCAGATGGACTAGGCCGAAACCCGTAATAGCTCGCCATCGAGCACCAGAGGATGTTGGGCGAGACGCCGCCGCCAACTCCGACACTCTGACCAATGCCGACGGCGAAATCGGCGTCGACGAACGGTCCCGCTATCCGACAGCTGCAATTCGGCGAATAGCCCGTAGCTGTCTTTTAGCTCCATGGCGATCGGCCCCTTCACGCTCGAAGAGGCGCTCCCCATCTCTGCGATCTCTTATTCGAAGCCGTGCCGGAGGTCGATGCGGGCGCGATGTTCCGCACCGGTTACAGGACTTCGGATCGGTTGAGCCGACATCTCGGCAGTCCCTGGGATACTCATGCGACCCGTGCGCTTCTCCACGTCAAGCTCAAACTCGATGGGCCCGTACGGCGTCTCCAGTTTGCTGGCGCACATCGCGCTGAACACCCACCACATCGTGGCCATTTCATTTGTGTCCTCGCCGTGAATGATCCTTCACAACGCCTTCCGCATTCCCCGCCGTATTAAGGCCGTACTAAAGCAATCGAGTACATTGACCTTTACACACATATACATGGATTTACAGGATTCACCGATGAAATTTTCGAGAATTCAGGATTAATTTACAATCCTGAACAGAATTTGAATAGACATATGTTAATGCTCACTTAAGCAAGTTTTGGCCATAGTGTCGACCGACTCTATCCGACTGTGGCAATGGCGATGCTCCGCGATGCAAATTTGGGCGGGTTCATCCGGTCGAAGACCGGATCCCGCTTCCTGAAATTCGTCTGCTTTTGCGCCGTATTGGCCGCGGGGGTCGGCTACGGCGTCTATTCGTTCAGCGTTGCCGCCTTCACTGCCAACAAGAGCGAGGAAAAGATCACGGCCCTTCAATTGGTCGATGCATTCGTGACGAATTACGCGGACGTGCGGACCAAGTTCGCCAATGACGCCGCTCCTGTTCCAGCGACGTTCCGCGCCCATTCGATCGACATTTTTAACAAGGCCCGCAGTGCCGATAACGTCCTTCGCCTGCTATGGGTCGGGCGGGAGGGTCGCGAAGTTGCAACCCCACCGGCAGACGAACAAATGGCCGAAACAATCGAGGCTTTCAGCCAGGAGATCAACCCAAAGCCACGCACCACGTTTCTCACCGTCGACGGCGAAACCGTCCTCCGCACGATTTATCCATCCCTTGCGACCCAGGAGAGCTGCGTCAACTGCCATAATAAACTCGCGCCCGAGAAGGCGCAGTGGCGCCTCAACGACGTGATGGGCGCGTTCTCGATCGACGTTCCCGCGGGCGCTTTCATTCGAAAGGCGTCTCTGTATTCGACGGCGCTGGCCATCGTCGTCTTCATCATGGTCGCAGGGTCGGGATTGCTGATCTCCCTATTGCATTTCCGTCAGATTACGGAGCGCGAGGCGTCGCAAATGCGCCTTGAGGAAAGTGAACAGAGATTTCGCGATTTTGCGAAATCGGCGTCCGACTGGTTTTGGGAGCAAGATGCGAATCTCCGCTTCAGCTATTTGTCCGATCCTGTGCGACATTCGGGCCTGCCGGCCTCGGCGCATCTCGGAAAAACGCGCCGAGAGGTCGTTCATCACGGCGTCAGCGACGAGCAATGGCGCATACACCAGCAAGACCTTGATGCGCGCCGGCCGTTTCAAAATTTTCGAATTCAGCGCATCGGACCGGCCGGGGATATGCGGCATATCAGCGTGAGTGGAACCCCGGTGTTCGACGAACAGGGGACGTTCCGCGGCTATAGGGGAACGGCGCGAGATATCACGGCCGAGGTGTCGAACGAGCTTGAACTTGCGCGCAGGATGGACGAGCGCACGGCGCAATTGCGTGCTGCCCAGGAGGAATTGCTTGCCAAGGAACGCCTCTCGATCCTCGGCCAGTTGACGGCGACCGTTGCTCACGAACTGCGCAACCCGCTCAGTGCGATTCGCAACTCGATCTACACGATAAAGGAGGTCGTCACCGGAAAAGGCTTGGGGCTTGATCGTGCACTAACGCGCGTCGAGCACAGTATCGTGCGCTGCGACCGCATCGTGACCGATCTTTTGGACTATACCCGAAGCCGCGAGTTGCAGTGCGCGTCACTCGATCTCGATCGTTGGCTTGGTGATGTCCTCGACGAGCAAAGGATTCCCGACGGTATCGTTCTCTCCCGCGAGTTAGGTACTAGCGGAACGACCGTGACGTTCGACCCCGAGCGCTTACGCCGTGTCATGGTCAATTTGATCGACAATGCGGTCCAGGCCATTGGCCAAATCGCCGCAAGGGACGGCGAAGCCGGAATTGCGGTGAGCACTCACGAAATTCCTGGAAACATCGAGATCGTCGTCGCCGATACCGGCCCCGGCATCCCGACCGATGTACTTCCCAAAATCTTCGAGCCGCTTTTTAGCACCAAGTCGTTTGGAACCGGCCTCGGATTGCCCACCGTCAAACAGATCGTCGAGCAACATGGCGGCCATGTTACCGTCGCGAGCGAAGTTGGCAGTGGGACGCGAGTCACGATCAGGCTGCCATTGATCCATCGTCAGGAGATTGCCGCATGAGCGGGCGAATTTTCATCGTCGATGACGACCGGGATCACGCCGAGAGTGTGGCCGACGTGCTCATGCTGCATGGCTACACCGTCGATATCGCATTCACCGGCGAGGAAGGCATCGCCCGTTTCCGCGCCCAGGAATTCGACGTCGTGCTCATGGATGTGAGACTGCCGGGAATGAACGGTGTTGAGACCTTCTTCGAGCTGAAGAAAATAAGGCCACAAGCGCGAGTCCTGATGATGACGGGATTCAGCGTCGAACGATTGGTTGCGGAAGCGGTTGAGCACGGCGCCCTCGGCGTCCTGCATAAGCCCTTTCTGATCGCCGATCTCCTCGAAACCCTGGAGCGTGTGAAGCCACGCGGTATGGTGCTTGTGGCGGACGACGACCCCGATTTCGCCTCGTCGATCGAACCGATCCTGTTTCGGAACGGCTATGTGGTCGAGATCGCTCGCGATGGGGCGGAAGCTCTATGGAAAGCATCGAAGCCGGAGCTTAGTTGCTTGATCCTCGATTTGAGGATGCCGGTGCTGTCCGGCCTCGAAGTCTATTTGAAGCTCCGCGAAGCGGCGAAGGTTGTGCCGACGATCTTCGTAACTGGCTTTGTGGCCGAGGAAGGTACCGCCCTCGAGCGAGTGAAACAGTTCACCGACGGCCTTCTCATTAAGCCCTTCGACCCCGCTGAGCTATTGAAAGCGCTGCAGGCCGCTATTTTGTCAAGGCAAAGGGCTCCAGCGCATGCAGAATAACGCCGCCTCATCGACCGTTCGGCGCATCCTGATCGTCGATGACGATCTCGGATATGCGGAGTCGCTTGCCGACTTGCTTGCGCTGCAAGGCTACGAAGCGCACGTCGCGGATCGGCCGGAGGCGGCAGCCCACGCCCTCAAATGGGTCGACCTTGCGGTCGTCATGCTGGACGTCCGCCTCCGCCTCGAATCGGGCGTCGACCTGCTTTCTCGATTGAAGGACGAGCGACCGGATCTCATCTGCGTGATGATGACCGCGCATGTCGATACGCAGACGGCGATCAAGGCGCTGCGCCACGGCGCATACGACTATTGCGACAAATCATGCGAGCCGAGCGAACTCTACGCGGTCCTCGAGCGATGCTTCGAACGGCGTCAGCTTCAGGAGGAACGGCGTGCGGCCTACGAGGCATTGCGCATCGCAAAGGAGGAAGCCGAAGCCGCGCGGGCGCAGGCGGAGGCGGCGAATCAGGCCAAGTCCGAATTCCTCGCGACGATGAGTCACGAGCTGAGGACGCCGCTAAATGCGGTCATTGGATTCTCCCAGGTTATGCTGAACGAAACGCTCGGCCCGATCGGGCGACCGCAGTACAAGGAGTACGCCAAGGACATTCACGACAGCGGGATGCACCTGCTCGAGATCATCAACGATATCCTCGATCTTTCCAAGGCGGAGGCCGGAAAACTCGTGCTGGAAGAGGAGTGGGTGGACCTTGGCGAAGTGATCGATGCGACGTGTCGCCTGATCCGTCCGCGCGCCGAACGGATGGGACTGAGCGTCACCGCGAATCTGTGTGCTCGGATGCCGCGTCTTCTTGCCGACGAACGGAAGCTCAAGCAAATTCTTCTTAATCTCGTGTCGAACGCCGTGAAATTCACCCCTGCTGGCGGCTATATCGAGATCGTGGCAAGGCTCGATCCGGTAGGCGGCTACTGCGTAACGGTGCAAGATACCGGCATTGGCATCGGTGCGGAGGATCTAGACCGGGTGCTCGAGCCGTTTGTCCAAGTCGAAAACGCTTTCACGCGAAGCCATCAGGGCAGCGGGCTCGGTTTGCCGCTCGCTGCGAAGATGACGGAGCTTCACGGCGGGCGGCTATCGATCGAAAGCACGCTTGGGAAGGGAACGCGGGTATCGCTCACAATTCCATTGGAGCGCGTGGCGCAATTCTCTGAAACTTTCTAGGAGATGCAACGGGAACCCGCCTCGCGCCGCCTAAGCACAGGCAGCCGGCGTCAATCAGAGGTCCATGTTCCGCTGCTTTAGCGCTGATCGCACTGCCGCTTGAACTTCGGGTGGGAGATCCTTCAGCGCTTGCGTCATCGCCTTCACGGTGCACCTCACATCGTAAAGCTGGTCGAGTAGCGAGAGTACAAGCGGAATCGTGTCCTCGGCGACGTCCATGCGTCGGCGCAGGTCGTAAATCAGGCGCACCCGCGCAATGTCGATTTCGCGAAACGTCCAATTTCCCGTGCCGTCAATATCCGGTTCGACCCAGCGTCGCTCGATCCAGATTGACAGCTCTGCTGCCTCGAGATCGGGAAAATGGATCACGACCGCATCGAGCTGGGTCATGTCTTCCCCGTTTTTGCGCGCGGGTCAAAGGGGTGGCGCGGCGTCCAGCTCTTCAAGAATTCCTCAAGCTCCGGCTCCGGCTCGTGCGGAAGGACAACCTTGATCTCGACATACTCGTGCCCTCCGGCGATACCCCTGCCTTTCAGCCTCAAGCGCGTGCCGAGGCCGGAATTTGGTGGAACCTTGAGGCTTACCGGGCCCTTGATCGTCGGCACTTCGATCTTTGCCCCGAGGACCGCTTCCTTGAGCGAGACTGGCATTTCGAGCACGACGTCATTGCCGACCCGGCGAAAGAGCGGGTGCGGCGCCACCGTGATTTCGACGAGCGCGTCGCCGGAAGGAGCCCCCCCGATTCCAGGCATTCCTTGGCCCTTGAGGCGCAGAATCTGATGGTCGTTTACCCCTGCGGGAATGTTGACATCGAGTGTGCGACCATCTGGCAATGTAATCCGACGGACAGCGCCGTTTGCCGCATCAAGGAAGCCCACGGTAAGCCCATAATATGCATCGGGGCCCCTTGCCTTGAATCCCTCGCCTCGATCCCTTCGAAATGCGCGACCGAAAAGCTCTTCGATGTCTTCGGGATCGAAAGCCGCCTCGGTTCGGTATTTGGTGCGGCCCGCATCGTCGCCAAAATCCCGGTAGAAGGGGCGCTCGGGAGGTCGTTCGGCCCCGCTCGCGTCGATCTCGCCACGATCGAAGCGGGCGCGCTTCTGGGGATCTGAAAGCAGATCGTGGGCCGCATTGACGGCCTTGAATTGCTCTTCAGCTTCGCGCTTTCCCGGATTGAGATCCGGATGATGCTGTTTAGCGAGCTTACGGTAGGCCGCGCGAATCTCATCGGCCGTTGCGTCCCGCTTGACGCCCAAAATTTCGTAAGGGTCTTTCATTTTGACGGAGAATATCCCATCCCTCGGGAGCGACGCCAGCATTTGGCACATTCGTGGCTGCGCCGCCCACTTTTTCTGATTATTGCCGGAATGTCCGATTGGGGATTAACTTGCCGGCCAGACGCACCTAAGCCGTGCGACAAGCGAATCTGGTTCGCGCCTTTTCCAAGGAGGTGCTCATGGATGCCCGCACGATCATGAAAAACGACTTCGAGGCGCTAACGGTACTCAACCGCGACTATATTCATTCGGTGCAACATGGCGACGTTCGGCGGTTTAGCCAGATATTAGCCGAGGATTTCCTTTGCTCGAACCCCGATGGCTCGCTCGTCGACAAGCCGCAGTTCCTTGTGCAAACGGGACGCCCGGTGACGATCAGCGATCTTGCGATAGAGGATGTCCGCGTGCGAATCCTCGGAGACGTCGCAATCATCCATGCGCGCACCAGCTACACGACCGCAGAAGGCGAACGACGCAACGGTCGTTATACCGATGTCTGGGCACGCCGGAACGGAGCCTGGCTCGCCGTGTCTGCGCACGTAACGCGATGACTTTTAGCCGAGCGCCCGGCGAGGTCGCCGGACCTCACTTCAGATAATCGTGCACGACCTTGCCGAGGCCAAGTGTCAGATCGGCAATGATATGCGTCGCTGCCACGACCTCCAGTACGGGTAGTTCCGCAAGCGGTGCGAGTGCATGGGAGGTGAGCGTGAGACTGCCCGGTCCCGTCCAAGCGCCCTTGAGGTCGATGTTCTCGAGATAGTATTCGACGATCTCGCAGATGCGCGGCGTGCCATCGACATGCGGGATGATCTTGAGAAGGTAATTTGGCGCCTGGAGCGAGGCCTTCACCGCCGCCGCATCGGCTTCCCTGTGCTTATAGCCCATGGTGCCGGTCGCAATACGAATGGGGCCATAATCGAGCGTTCCGACCAGCGTGTCGATCTCCGCGCGCAATGTAGGTTCGGCAAGCTTTTTCGGAAATCCCCAGAGCTCACGACCCCCGGCGATTGGTGGATGATCGTTCAAGAACATGCAATGGCTGTAGCCGCCCTGTCGGCCGTTCAGGGTCACAGGGACGACTTGGCCGCTTTCGGTGTAGTCGCCGAAGCCGGTCGAGTCCGGCATCCGAATGAATTCGAATTTCACGAGGGGTTCGCCGATTTGCAGCGGTTCCGGCACCAACTCGCGCAGCCTTTTCGGATCGGTCCGATACGTGATGATGAGATATTCACGGTTCTTGAAGCGATATGGGCCGATCGGATACGCGGGGTTCGTGAGCGGCATCGCGATTGCCCGTTTCACGACATCTGCTTCCTTCATCGTTGCTCACCTTTCCTATCCGGGGTGTCCTACGACTGGCTAGTCGACGCCGAATCGTCAACCTGTATAAGAAGTGAACGCCACAGTGCGACCCGGCACCTCAAATCGCATCGAAAAAAAACCAGCATTGCCTGCGTCGGAGAATGGATGCTCCGCCGCCTTGCGGCTTGAAAATTCGCAATTCGTGCCGGTCCCCTCTCGGCTCGCCGCGCGTCAGTTCGGCCGCGCGACTTCATGGACCATATCACTGGCCCTACGTGAGAAGTAGTGTCACGACGATGCGAAACAAGGTGGGAAATGTGAACTCTCGGGCGATCTCGGAAAATCGGTGTAAGATATGGGCATGAGACGCACCATCCCTGTCTTTCTTGCGGCTTTGGCATTCCTTTACCCGGTGCTGCTACTGGGGCCGGCGCAGGCGCAAAAGGCGCCAACAGCGCCGCCCGCGGGAATGACCCAAGAGCAGTACGACGCGTTGGTGAAATCGGTCGGCCAGTCGGTGATCGAAACCTTGGCCGAGAAGGGCCTCGTCGCGAAGACGCCGGCCTCGGATTCGACCTCCAATGCAAGCGACGCCACCAGCTCGGATTCCACGAGCGACCAAATCTCTACTGTTATGCACCGAATTCCCGCAGCGATTGGCGGGTTTCCGGAAGTGTGGGTCAATCTCGCGCAATTGCCGGAACGACTTGACCGTACAGCTGATGGCGGGCGAGGCACGTCCGCCTTCCTCGGTCTCCTGGTATTCGTGGCGGTCGTCGCTTACGTCGGTGAGCTCGCCGTCCGCCGTCTGACCGAAGCGACCCGGCGCAGTATTGCGCATCAGTTCGCAGCAAATGGTGGGCTGTGGCGACTCGTATGGTTGTGGCTTTTCGATGCGATGGCGTTTTTGGCGCTGCTGGTCATTGTTCACGTGGCGCGCGTCACTCTGTTCACGAATGCCGAGGCCCAAACCCAGTTTGCTATTCGCGTTCTCGGAGGGGTCGTCATATGGCGATTCTACCTGTTGTTCGTGCGCTTTTACTTGCGGCCGGGTTTGCCCGAAATACGCGTCGCACCTATAGACGACCGCAGCGCGAAAATGCTCCTTCGATCTTTCAGCGCCATCGTCTTGATAGCGATTTTCGGCCATGGCCTGCTCAAGATCCAAGACACGCCAAACGCGCTCATGGCGGTAGGCTTGGCCAATGGCGTCGTGATTCCGGCCTTATACGTGCTTATCGTCTTTCGTGCCCGAAGCAGTATTTGCGATTGGCTCCTCGGGCTCATCGATCAGAACGCAGGCGGCTCGAAAATCAAAACGACCCTTGCGCGGCACTGGCACTGGATCGCCATACCCGTGATCGTCGTCGTCGGCGGTGCTCGCGCCTACGAGTCGTTGGGCCAAGAAGGATTCGTTCCGAACGGCATAATTCTCACCTTGAACATTTTCATAGCGCTGCTTCTCGCGGAAACGCTCCTCTCCTTTGTGGGCAAGCGCCATCAGGCTTCGGTTCTCGCCCGCTCCGATAAGCCGGAAGCACATAGATTGTTTCCCTTCGCCGTGCGCATTATCCGGACCACGGTCCTGGTCTTGGCAGCGGCGGTTCTCTTTCGCAGTTGGGCCGTCGATGTCCTGGCTCTCGTCGACCAGAAGAGTTGGGCGAATTTCAGCCGTGGATGGACGACTGGCATCGTAACGGTACTGGTTGCTTATTACGCATGGGAAGCCGTGCGTTTCGCGACCGGGCATCACGCCGTCCGTCCGCCCGCGGCAGTTCCCGGGCAGGAAGGCGATCCGGAAATGAGCCAGGCCACCGCCTCGCGCCTTGAGACATTGGCACCCATCTTACGCGTAGCGCTTGGCATCACGATCGCCATCATTGCTGCGCTAATGCTATTGTCGAATCTCAACGTCAACATAACGCCGATTGTCGCCGGCGCCTCCGTATTCGGCCTTGCGATCTCCTTTGGCAGCCAGACGCTGGTGCGCGACATTGTTTCGGGAATCTTTTATTTGGCTGACGATGCGTTTCGGGTTGGGGAGTATATCGACTGCGGCAAGGCCAAGGGTACGGTCGAGGGCTTCACGCTGCGCTCGATTCGCCTTAGGCATCAGAACGGCCAAATCCACACGATTCCCTTCGGGCAACTTGGGCAAATCACCAATTTCAGCCGTGATTGGTCGACGCTGAAATTCAATCTCCGCTTCGACCGTGGCACGGACCTCGAAAAGCTCCGCAAAGTCACCAAAAAAGTGGGTGAGGCCATGCTCGAAGACCCTGAGATCAAGGACGACTTTCTGGAACCCCTGAAACTTCAAGGAATCGCCGATATCGCCGACAACGCCATCATCATGCGCTTCAAGATGACCGTGCGTCCGGTCAGGCCGACCTTCATCCAGCGTCAGGGTGTGAAGCGGCTGATTTTGGCGTTCAAGGACGCCGGGATCGAATTCGCCAACGCAACTGTCAGCGTCCAGACGGTCGGCGGTAATTCGTTGGGTATGGCCGCGGCGGCCGCGGCGGCAAGCGGTACGGGAAGTGC
Organism: Alphaproteobacteria bacterium; assembly: GCA_035625915.1. NCBI lineage: Bacteria > Pseudomonadati > Pseudomonadota > Alphaproteobacteria > Alphaproteobacteria bacterium. Next base: position 14,349 of record DASPOR010000160.1, read on the forward strand.
CGCGGAAAAGCCCAACTGAACTGAGCGCACGACAAACCTGCCGACTTCTTCGCGTATGGGAGCGGCAAGAATGTTCCGGGCGATGGTGTGCCTTGGTAAACTGGATTCCACGATGGCACGGATTCAAGTCTATTTCGATGGCGACTGCCCGATCTGCGCGCGAGAGATGGACCGCTGCCGCGCCATGGAAGGTGCGGCCGCCATCGATTTTGTCGATGTCAATAAGGACATGAGCGCCCTTCGATCGGACGGCATCAGCTACGATGAGGCGCTTGCGCGCCTTTTCGTGCGCGATGAGTCGGGCCGCTTGCACAAAGGCATCTTGGCCTATGCCGTATTGTTCAGGGCGCTTCGACGCTATCGATGGCTGGCAAGGATCGTTACCTCGCCGGGCGTGCGTCCCACCTTGGATTTCCTGTACGTGGCATTGGCAAGGCGGCGGCCGCGTGTGCCAAAAAGTGGCACTACCGGCACGTAGTCGCCCGCGATTTGGCTTGGCGCCGAACGGGCCCCCGCCGTCATGCCCGTCTGGCGATGGTCCCAGCGCGGCTCACGGCTGCGCGAGCTGTTCGCTCCAACGTCGATCTTGGCGCGTCAATAAGCCGGGTAATAATAGGCGGGATAGCCGGGGTAGTAGTACCCATAATAGGGGTAATAGGGATAGGGCCGCGCCCCAGCCTGAACTGTCGGAACGCTCTCGCCCTTCGCCGCCATGCACTGAATGTAGCCTACGTCATAGCGATGCTGGAGAGCGGCTCCGGATGCCTGCGAGGCGCCGACACCCGCAGCACTCCCGAAGAGTAGACCTCCGCCAGCGCCGGCTGCGGCGCCAAGGGCCGGATTACCAGCTGCCGCACCCAATGCGGCGCCAGCAGCAGCGCCGATAGCCGTCCCCACGATGGCGCTATTGACCGCACTCTCGTTGGCCGCCTGCTCGGGCGAGCTATTGCCGATCTGGCTCGAGGCGTACTGCCGGCACGTCGCGTCGTCCTGCTGAAATTGCTCGAAGGTCTTGCCCTGCGCCGGCATGGCTGCGACGCTCGGTCCAGTCGGAGGCGGGGTAACGCAGCCCGCAAGGGCTAGAGCCCCAAGGACGGCAATGGCTGGCGAGACTCGAGGCATATCAGTCTTCCCTTGAATATTCTGCACCAGGCGACCCTTCGCCGGTGTCAAAGTTTCGCGGCGCCATGTCTGGTCGCCGTCGGGCAAGTATGCGCGCAACTATCTACGTATGGAAATAGTGATTCCTGCGTCCGGAAATAAGGGTCCCGTCATGCGTTCTTCGCGAGCGGCCCGGCTACAGTATCTGCCGCTATTTATCGTATTGATTCCTCGAACTGAATCCTTCTGTATTCCTCAAGGACCGAGGCGCTTTAATTGCGCCCTCGCGGCCTCGGCCTCGAGAAAATAAACGGGGCATGTTTCGACGGATGCCTTGAAAAGCTGCTTGGCGTCCGAGCTTGCGCCGCGAAAGAGCTGGTAAGCGCCGACGTAGAAATCGGCCTCACAAATTTGTTCGCGCCTTTTCGTCGGATCCGGCACGGCACTCGCGGCCGCTTGCACGGATTGCGGGTCGACCTTGCCAAGGAAAAGATCGAGAATGGGGGCTGGCCACTCCGCATGGTCGAGCTTCGCAACATTCTGGGAGAACTCGGCGGCATCGTCCTGCTTGGCCGAGCGGCGCGCGAAGTGGAGCCACAGGACCGCGTAGCTGTCCGTCGGTGCTAGCGACAAAGCCTTCACCATGTCGTTGACGGCCGCATCGGCCTTGCCCAAATGGAGATAGGCACGCCCGCGGTTCTCATAGGCGAATGCGTCGTCGGGGGCGATCCGGATCGCTGTATCCAAGTCTGCGATCGCCTTTTCGGTCATTTCCTTATCGCGATAGGCGGTGGCCCGGCCATGGTATGCGGCGACATAGTCCGGCAAAAGTTCGATCGCCGCGTTGTAATCTGCGATTGCTTTGTCCACCTCGCCCTTGCGCGCATAGGCGATGCCGCGGTCGTAGTGCACGACCGCGAGATTTTCCTTGGTGAGATCACCCGCGGCCATCGATTGGCCGTAAAGACGGATCGCTTCATCCCAATCGCCGCGATCCTCGGCCGCACTTGCAGACTTTGCGAAGTCGATTCCCGTGGCCTCGACGGGCGCCGAAATTCCCAACAGTAGGAGGACCAGCAGCAGAGTTGCACACGCCACCGTAAAGCACGCCACGCGGCTCCGCGCAGCCATAGGTTTTTCGACGCCACAGGGTATTCGCTTGGCGGCAGCAACCCATTTGGACGATCGCAATGGCAACATTCCGCGCATTAGTCGGCACTAGCGTGGTGGATTTGAAGTTCCTAGCATTTTGGTGGCATCCGCGTTTAGGAACTTCAAATCCACGACACTAGTCGTACACAGTGAAGCCTTTATGGCGCATGCAGCTCTTGACGATGGTTTCCTCTCGATTTTCAGTTTCCGCCTCCTTGTAGGCGCCCGTGCCGACGGCACCGGCAAGCGCTCCGACACCGGCACCGAGGCCGGCGTTGCCGCCGATGGCGCCGCCTACGGCACCGAGTGCTGCACCACCCACGGCGCCGAGCCCGGTATCGACTGCGATGTCCTCGTTATTACGGGCCTGACGCGCGGTCGCCTGGCAACTCGCAAGGTCCGAATCGTATTGCGCTTGCGTGTGGCCAGTCATGTCGACGACAGGACGATAATCGGCACCGGCGCAACCGCCGAGACCGACGACCATCGCCAGGAGCGTTGCTCGAACCGCCATCGATCCCACGGCTGCGCGACGAATATCCGCTAACAATCCGCTGCTCATGATTGCCCCCGTATTTGACACAAATCGCACATGCCCGCATGCAGCGGCCGGAACCTGAGCAGACGCCGGCCGCCGATCGTGTCCCGCGATCTGGCGGCGCCCTTCAATGGGCCGCACGTCGGCGCGCCGACTCCAATGTGCGCATCTCCATATAAAAGTGTCGAATTCGCAGGATACAGTCAAGCCGACGGTCGCTCGGGCAGGGTCAGGCACCTATCAAGGGCATCTGTCAATCGCCCCAAGCGACCTTGGGTTCGGCGCCAGCACTTCTCAGGAATTGTGCGAAGCGCGGGGTCGGGTTGCCCTTGTAGGTATGTTGTCCGGAATGGCTCAGCCTGCTCCCGAGGTCGAGCCATATCTCACCGCCGATCTGGCCCCAGCGGCGACAAAACGAATAGTCCTCGCTGAGGTATGCGCCGGTGTCCGGATCGATTATACAATCGAAGAGCGCGTATTGGTTTTCGCTGCAGTTCTGCGGTCGGGGGAATACGTGCATCGCACTAAATTTCGACGCTGGAAACGCTTCGATCATGCGATAGAACACCTGGCGCTTGATGAGCAGGAAACCGGTGCCAGCATATTGCGCGGTGGCGAAGTCGCCTTCGACCTTGAGTGCCTCGCCTTTGCAAAGTTCGCCGACATAGACGTAGGCGGCCTCTTCGAGGGTCTCGCCCGAGCGTCCAAAGCGCTCCGGTACCTTCGACCAGTCGAAGACCTTGGCGGGGTAGGGTGCCGCCACGACGTCGCGATCGAACCGAAGCAGGCGGACAACCTGCTCTGGCTCGAACGAGATGTCGGCATCGATGAAGAGAAGATGCGTGGTCGAGGGATTGTCGAGAAAGCGCGCGAGGATCGTGCTACGAGCCCGCGTGATCAGGGCATCGTGACCGAGGGTAA
>DASPOR010000161.1 GCA_035625915.1 Alphaproteobacteria bacterium
TTGCGTGTTGCCGACGGACTCCTCGCGCCGGGCGAGGAGCTCGTCATCAAGACCGACGCGCTCATCGCCTCGGTCCATTTTCTGCCGGACGATCCCGCCGATCTCATTGCGCGGAAGCTCCTGCGCGTCAATCTGTCCGACCTCGCGGCCAAGGGTGCGCGCCCCATCGCTTACACACTCGCACTGATGCTTCCGGACAGCATCGATCTCGCATGGCTGGAGCGTTTCGCAGAAGGATTGAAACAAGATCAGGACGAGTTCGATTTCGTCCTCGCGGGCGGCGACACCGACCGGACTCCCGGTCCCTTGTCGCTCTCCCTGACCGCAATCGGCGCCATCCCCAAAGGTCAACGTCTTCTTCGCTCCGCCGCCAAGACAGGCGACGCCATATTCGTCTCCGGCACGATCGGCGACGGAGCACTCGGCCTCAAGGCGATCCGGGCCGAGATTGCGGATCTTTCATCCACGGACAAGGCATATCTCGCCGGCCGTTACCGGCTGCCGCAGCCGCGTTTAGCGCTTGGAGCCCGCCTTCGTGCCATCGCCCACGCCGCAATGGACATCTCCGACGGCCTTGTGGGCGATCTTCAGCATATTTGTGATGCATCGCGCCTTGGCGCTTTGATCGAAAGTGCGCGCATACCGCTTTCGCCGGCCGGGCAAGCCGTCACTTGGATGGATGCAGGCCTCATGGAGTGTGTTCTGACCGGCGGGGACGACTACGAAATTCTCTTCACCGCTGAACCAAGCCGAGAAGCATCGCTCGTGGCCCTCGGCCATGAACTCGGCGTGCCGATCACGCGTATCGGTACGATGGGCGAGGGCAAGACCGCGTGCGTGGTCGACCGCGAGGGCCGGGAATTGACATTCGCCCAAACGAGCTATCGCCATTTCTAGCGGAAACCCCTGGCCGTAGCCCCCTTTTTACCCGTTCTTTACCTTAGAAGCGGGAAAATCGTGTCCGGTCGGTCGAGCGGAGGCATAACCGTTGCCCAAATACCCTTTCGTCATAGGTTTGCTCGTAGCGCTGAGCAACTGGCCGGTTGCGTGGCCGGTGGACGCCCAGACACCGCCGTCGGCAACTTCGCACGACCCGAACGACCTCGTCGGCAACGACCCCTCCGATGCGCAGGCCGCTCTGCGCGGCGATATGCGCTACGTCTCGCTAGCCCCGATTCTCGTCTCGGTCATTCGACATAACGACGTTCGCAAGCTTGTCACGCTCATGATCACCGTTGAGCTCGAAGGGCCGGACAAACGCTCAAAAGTCGAGGACCTGATGCCTCGTCTTCGCGATGGATTTATCGGCGACCTTCAGCGCGTGTTCGGTACGGGCATTTATGACGACCGGACCGCGGATCTGCCGCTTCTGAAGAAGCGGCTCCTCGCGGTCAGCCAAAAGATCGTCGGCGCCGGCGTTGTACGAGACGTCCTCATTTTGAATGAGTTAGAGCGCGGCGTATAATCGCACTTGCGTCTCAAGCGGGTCTGACTTGCAGCCCCGTTTGCTTGAGCGGACCCCGTACTTCGAGTTATGGTGCGGCCGATGAGCCGCTTCCATTTCCTTAGATTCGACAAGAACGTCCATCTTCTCTTTTTACTTCAGGCCCTCGCGAACACCGTCACCTCCCTCGTCGTGACGACGACCGCGTTGGCGGCACAAACCATTGCCGAGGACAAGACCCTCGTCACCCTGCCATTCGCGCTTCAATTTCTTTCCATGATGGCGTCAACGACGCCCGCCTCGCTGCTGATGCGTCGAATCGGACGACGAAACGGATTTACGATCGCGACTCTGGTCCTGATGGGTGCTGGCTTGCTCGCGGCTTATTCGCTTTCGATTCGCAGCTTCCCCCTCTACTGCCTGGCCGGGGTCCTGCTCGGTAGTTTCAATGCCTTCGCGATGTATTACCGCTTCACCGCCGGCGAAGTGGCAAGCGAGGAGATGCGAAGCAAGGCAATTTCCTACGTGATGGCAGGCGGTACGGTCGCGGCGCTCTGCGGCCCGAAACTTGCGATCTGGGCGCGGGACCTGCTTGCCCCCGTGACGTTCGCGGGCAGCTTCATCGTCGTCGCCGTCATTGGCGTTCTGTCGTTCGTTGTTCTGCGTTTTGTCGAAGTGCCGGCACTCAACGCCGCGGAACGCCGCGACAGCGGGAGGCCCCTTGCGGAAATCGCGCGCCAGCCGGCGTTCATCGTAGCACTCCTCGGCGGCACGATCGGCTACTTTGCGATGAACGTCGTGATGACATCCACACCTTTAGCGATGGTTGCATGCGGCCTCTCCTTCGGCGATTCAGCCTTTGTAATTCAGTGGCATGTGCTCGGCATGTACGCCCCGGCTTTCGTCATGGGGCACTTCATTCAAAAATTCGGCGTGCTCCGAGTCATGTCCGTCGGTGTGGTTTTGATGTTCATTTGCCTTGGTATAAATCTGGCGGGCGCCTCGCTCGCGCATTTTTGGCCAGCACTGTTCCTTCTGGGCGTGGGCTGGAGTTGTCTCTTCATTGGCGCAACCACGCTTCTCGGCTATGCGTACAAGCCGGCCGAACGGGCAAAAGTCCAGGCGGTCAATGACACGTCGGTCTTTGCGCTTGTAACGATCGGGGCGTTTAGCTCCGGGGCGATCCAGAGTCATTTCGGCTGGACAGCGGTCAATCTGGCGATTCTTCCCGGCCTGGTCATCGTCGCCATCGCGATTGTCTGGCTGCGGCTTCGGCCCCGGCCGCTTGCCGCTTAGCGCCCCTTTGCCGAACCCCGCAGCCGCCGGGACCGCGCGCTCAGGGGTGGCCAACCGGGTTGCGCCGGGGCCGGCTTTCTGGCATGGTCCGCGCCGATTCCGGGCCGTCGAGGGGGTCGGCGGCGCTCACTCCTACCTTGCCCCATAAGAACCGTTGCCTTGAAAATAAAGGGTTCAAAGATATGAGCTTCGCTTTACCATTTGTCATCGTCTGCGGTGTTCTGGCATTGCTTTACGGCGTCTGGGCGAGCCGGTCTGTGCTGGCGGCAAGTGCAGGCAACGCGCGCATGCAAGAGATCGCTGGCGCGATCCAGGAAGGCGCTCGCGCTTACCTCAATCGCCAGTATGTGACGATTGCGATTGTCGGTGTCGTCGTCGGCATCATCCTCGGTGCCCTTCTTGGGATTCAAGTGGCGGTCGGCTACTTCATCGGCGCTATCCTCTCGGGTGCGGCCGGCTATGTCGGCATGAATGTCTCGGTGCGCGCGAATGTCCGCACCGCCGAGGCCGCACGCCAAGGGCTTGCGCCGGCACTTGCGCTCGCTTTCAAGTCGGGTGCGGTGACCGGACTCCTCGTGGTGGGCCTCGGCCTACTTGGCGTCGCCGGATATTACGCTGTGCTTCGCCAGTGGTTCCCCGGCGACAATGTGCGACCGATTCTCGAAGCACTCGTCGCCTTGAGTTTCGGCGCCTCGCTCATCTCGATCTTCGCGCGCCTCGGCGGCGGCATTTTTACGAAGGGTGCCGATGTCGGCGCCGACCTCGTCGGCAAGATCGAGGCTGGCATTCCCGAGGACGATCCGCGCAACCCGGCGGTGATCGCCGACAATGTGGGTGATAATGTAGGCGATTGCGCCGGCATGGCGGCCGATCTCTTCGAGACCTACGCCGTGACCACGGTTGCGACAATGCTGCTTGCCGCCATCTTCTTCGCGGGCGATCTTCAGCGGCAGATGATGAACCTTCCGCTGGTGATAGGCGGTGCGTGCATCGTCGCGTCGGTGATCGGCACCTTCTTCGTCCGGCTGGGTGCATCGGGCAGCATCATGGGGGCCCTTTATAAGGGCCTAATTGTGACCGGCGCCATTTCCGCATTGCTCATTGCCGGGATCATAAACCACATGTTCGGTTTTGGCGCGGTGCTCACCGCCGGCAGTGCCGTCTTTCCGGCGATCGATCTTTTCTATTGCGCGCTCGTCGGACTCGGCGTCACCGGTCTCCTCGTGTGGATCACGGAATACTATACCGGCACCGGCCACCGCCCGGTGACGAGCGTGGCGAACGCCTCGACGACGGGCCACGCCACGAACATCATCCAGGGTCTCGCCATATCGATGGAGGCCACGGCGCTGCCGGTCCTGGTGATCGCCGTGGGCATTATCCTCGCGAACCTGTTCGCGGGTCTTTTCGGCATCGGCATTGCCGCGACAACGATGCTGGCGCTTGCAGGCATCATCGTCGCCCTCGACGCCTATGGCCCCGTGACCGACAACGCCGGGGGCATCGCTGAAATGTCCGACCTGCCGAAAGAAGTCCGCAAGACGACCGACGCGCTCGACGCCGTCGGCAATACCACGAAGGCCGTGACGAAGGGCTATGCCATCGGTTCAGCCGGCCTCGCCGCCCTTGTCCTCTTTGCGGCCTACACCCAGGACCTGACGCACTATTTTCCGGATCTCAAGGTCGCCTTCGTGCTCCAGGACCCCTATGTCGTGATCGGCCTCTTCATCGGTGGTCTGTTGCCGTATCTCTTTGGCTCGATGGGCATGCAGGCGGTCGGACGAGCGGGCGGCCAGGTCGTCGTCGAAGTGCGCCGGCAGTTTCGCGAGATCAAAGGCATCATGGAGGGCACGGCCAAGCCGCAATATGGCGTCGCGGTCGACCTGCTGACCAAGGCCGCAATAAAGGAGATGATCCTTCCCTCCCTCCTACCGATTCTCGCCCCGATCGTCCTTTGGGTCGTCGTTCGGGCGGTCGCAGGGTGGGCTGCAGCGTTCACGGCACTCGGCGCCATGCTCCTCGGTACGATCGTCACCGGGCTCTTCGTTGCCATCTCGATGACGTCGGGAGGCGGGGCCTGGGACAATGCCAAGAAGTATATCGAAGACGGCCATCACGGCGGAAAAGGCTCGGACGCCCATAAGGCCGCCGTGACCGGCGATACCGTCGGCGATCCTTACAAGGACACAGCCGGACCGGCGGTCAACCCCATGATCAAGATCATCAACATCGTGGCAATTCTGCTCTTGGCGATCCTCGCACGCTGAGAAAGAGTTACCGGCAACTGCAAGGCCCCGGGGCGATGACGCCCTGGGGCTTTTGCTTGAGCGGCCTTTCTTTGAGTGATTTCCGATGAGGGCTTTTGTAGGGCCGCGTCCGCGTACCACACTAGCATGCCATGCCACCGCGGCGGGACCCGCGGTTCATTGCATGTTGCCCAAGCCTACTTGCGTGCGAAAGGATCGCGCGCCGAGACGCCGGTATCGGTGGTGAACTGACGGAGAATGGTGCTCCAGAGCTGGTCGAGAACGCCGAGGGACTTGCCGCGTGTCGGCGTTGTCCGGGTCACCATCTCGACATCTTTGCCGTCTTCTTCGCCATATTTGTGGACGGCCTTGACGACGTTCTTGTCGTCGAACTCAACAACGATGACCTGCTGGTTGAGGACCGTGGGATCGAAGAAGGCCCAGCGCTCGGTTTCCTTGCTGATGTAATACCAAGTGTTCTGGTCAAACGTACTGACGCTCGACGGTGTTCCGATCAAGGTTTGCACCTGATCCTTGTTGAGAGCGCCCGGCTTGACCTGGCTCAGGAGATCGGGGTCGACGACGTTACCCTGCACTTGTGGCGAGGGAGAGCACGCGACCACACCCAACGCCAGAGCCGCGGCCCCTGCCGTCACGATTGATCGGCGAATTTTTTGCACGCCCCCTCGCTGCATTTTGACGCGCCGACCCTATATTGGGCCAGTTGCAAACCCAAAAAAGCCAAGTGCTGGCCGTTCTGGATTCGGCCAAAGCATCGCATCCGGCTTGCGGGCTGTCAATAAGAAGCCGAGGCCGCTGAGCATATGCCATTGAAGTATCTAAAAAAAAGGCGGGTCGATCAAAGGGCTGCCGAAGCGCTCTATGATCAAGCCGTGATGCAATCTCGTCGCCCGGAATTTTACCTGGATCTAGGCGTGCCTGACACATTGGACGGCCGCTTCGACATGATTGCCCTTCATGTCTTTTTGGTGCTCAATCGACTCCGGAACGAAGGTCCAGCCGCAAGGAATTTGGCGCAGCGTGTCTTCGACGCAATGTTTGCGGACATGGACCGCAATCTTCGCGAAATGGGTGTTGGCGATCTCGGCGTTGGACGGCGCGTCAAGACCATGGCAAAAGCGCTCTACGGGCGAATCGACGCCTACGAAACGGGTCTCACGAGCGATGACACGGCCCTCTGCGCAGCCCTCGCGCGCAATCTATTCGGGACTGCAGCGGCTTCGCCCGAACAGCTAGATGCCTTTTGCAGCTACCTTCGCCGACAAGCCAATTCGTTGTCAAAGCAGTCTTTTTCGGATTTCTCGGCAGGCCTGATCCAGTTTGGGGATGCCCCGTCGCTCGGTGCCGATTCAAGTGCGCAGTAATCCGCCGCGAGCAACCCAGGGAATTGCCGCGCAAGATTCGGTCCGGTGCGTCCGCTTTTATGATAGGATAATGACAAGTCGCAGGTGCTGCCCCAACCCTGAGTGGCTCCCGATCGATGGCGGCGAACGTGGATAGAATCTCTTCCCCGACAACTGAATTCTCGCGCGTGGTGGCCGTTGGCCGGCTCGACGAGGATGCGATCATGGAGAGAATCGTAGCGAACGAAGCCGAACGTGCGGCACTTGCACGGCGGTTCGGCTTGGTCTCGCTCGAAGCGCTCGAGGCGGATGTGACGCTCCGCCGCGTGGGGCACGGGCCGGTCGTTCGGCTGGAGGGAAGCCTTCGCGCCAAGGTGGTGCAAAGCTGCGTTGTATCCCTCGATCCGGTCGAGAGCGAAATCGGGGAGGACTTTGTGCTGCATTTCGCCCCGGAGCGCCGGGATCGACCTCACGGCCATGTCGTCGAAGAGGACTACGACGTAGATAATGACGATCTGCCCGAACCGCTCATCGATGATCAGATCGACATAGGCGAGGCGGCTGCCCAGCAGCTCGCATTGGCCCTCGATCCCTATCCGCGGCGGACAGGTGTAACGCTTGACGAGGTTCTGGGGCCGCTGAAGGACGAGACGGCCGCCGGCGGGGCCGAGAGTCCCTTTGCCGTCCTTGCCCGGCACCCCAAGCGCAAGCCTTAGCATTGAGGGATCATCTTGCCGCGGCTGCCAATTTCCGATATTTAGGCGCACTTCCGGCCAAAATCTGGTCTTTATCGAGAGTGACATCTCATGGCTGTTCCTAAGAAAAAGACATCCAAATCGCGCCGCGACATGCGCCGCGCGCATCACGCCTTGGGCAAGGCCGCTTACGTAGAATGCGCGAACTGCGGCGAGCGCATGCGCCCGCACCATGTGTGCCCGGCATGCGGTCAATATCGCGGTCGCGAGGTGGTCGAAGTAAAGACGGCGTGAGCGAAGCCCCCGACAGTTCCGGAGGAAGAGCCCATTGACCGAGCCGTTGACGATAGCGCTTGACGCGATGGGGGGCGACAATGCTCCGCGTATCGTCGTCAAGGGGGCGGCACTGGCTCGCATCCGGCATCCGAATGTCCGTTTTCTTCTGTTCGGCGATGAAATGAAGATTCAGCCGTTGCTGAAACGCAAGCCGAAGCTAAGGAAGATTGTCTCGCTGATCCACACGGATAAAGTCGTGCCAAGCGACATGAAGCCTTCGCTTGCGCTGCGTCAAGGCCGCGGATCCAGCATGTGGGAGGCGATCAATGCGGTGAGCGACGGAAAGGCGGGGGCCGCGGTCTCCGCGGGCAACACCGGCGCACTGATGGCGATGGCGAAGTTGTCGCTCGGCACACTTCCGGGAATCGACCGGCCGGCGATCGCCGCGTTCTTCCCAACCATGCGCGGTGAGAGCGTGATGCTCGATCTTGGGGCGAATGTGGAGTGCGACGCCAACAATCTCGTCCAGTTCGCGGTGATGGGCGAGGTGTTCGCGCGCACCGTGCTGGGCACACAACAGCCGACGATTGGGCTTCTCAACGTGGGAGAGGAGCCGGTCAAGGGCCGGGACGCCGTGAAGACGGCGAGTACCATTCTACGAAACACGCGCTTACCCATAAAGTTCGAGGGGTTTGTCGAGGGGGACGACATTGCGGCGGGCACCGTGGACGTCATCGTGACCGACGGCTTCACTGGCAACATCGCACTCAAGACGGCGGAAGGCACTGCGAGGCTCCTGCGCGAATTCGTTCGGCAGGCGTTCAAAAGCTCCTTTATCGCCAAGATCGGATTTTTCCTTGCAAGAAGTGCTCTCAGGAAAATGCAGGTACGCACCGATCCGCGCCGGTACAACGGTGCGATGTTCCTCGGGCTCAATGGAATCGCGGTGAAGAGCCACGGCGGAACTGACGCTCTCGGCTTCGCGAACGCGATCGGAGTGGCGATCGACCTCGCCGCCGGGGGCTTCAACGATCGGATCAAGGAGGAGTTCGGCCGGCTGAGCGAGACGGCTGATACTAAGCCTCAGGCGGCGGCGAGCTGATGCTTTTCCATTCAAGGGTTCTCGGCTGCGGCGCATACCTGCCCGAGCGCATTGTCACGAACGAAGAACTCGCCGAACGCATCGACACTTCAAATGAATGGATCGTCGAGCGCACTGGAATCCGCGAGCGTCGCATCGCGGGCGATGGTGAGCGTACGTCCGATCTCGCGCTACATGCCGCGCGCGCCGCACTCGCGAAGGCCGGCGTTGCACCGTCCGAGGTCGATCTCGTTGTGCTGGCGACCACAACGCCTGACGATGTTTTCCCGGCGACGGCCGCGCGCGTGCAGGCAGCACTCGGATGCGAGTCGGGTGCGGCCTTCGACGTTCAGGCCGTGTGCGCGGGTTTCATTTTTGCCCTTGCCGTCGCCGATAATGCGATTCGGCTCAATCAGGCCAAGACGGCCCTCGTGGTCGGCGCCGAGACGTTCTCGCGCCTACTCGACTGGAATGATCGCGGCACATGCGTGCTCTTCGGCGATGGTGCCGGTGCGATCGTATTGCGCGGCTTTCCAGGCGCGCCAAATGCCCGTCAGCGCGGCGTGGTGTCGACCCATCTACATACAGATGGCCGTCTCTACGACATACTCTACGTGAACGGCGGCCCATCCTCGACGCAGACCGTCGGCACCGTCCGAATGCAGGGAAAAGAGGTGTTCCGACATGCCGTCGCCAAGCTCTCGGACGTGGTTCTGGAGGCGTTGAAGGCGAACGACCTTTCCCCCGCCGACATAGACTGGTTGGTCCCGCACCAGGCGAACGAGCGCATCATCGACGGCACGGTGCGCAAGCTTCGCCTTGGGAGTGAGCGGGTGATCAAGACGGTCGAACGCCACGCGAACACCTCCGCCGCGTCGGTGCCGCTCGCACTTGCCGAAGGCGTTGCCGACGGCCGCATCAAGGAGGGCCAGCTCATCTTGGTTGAAGCAATCGGCGGTGGGCTTGCCTGGGGAGCCGGTCTCGTTCGCTGGTAGTGCCGCGAGTGGTCTCGTTGGTGCCATTCGACATGAGATAATTTATCCATCCCTTTCAAATTGACCGATTTCCCCGTCCAAGGTACGGTTGGCTCAGCATTAGGAGGGGATGTCATGACGGGTAAAACGGTCACCCGCGCGGACCTTAGCGAGGCGGTTTATCAGGAAGTCGGTCTGTCACGTAATGAGTCGGCGGACCTCGTCGAGTCGGTGCTCGCTGAAATCTCGGGAGCGCTCACCCAGGGCCAGACCGTCAAGATTTCTTCCTTCGGCAGCTTTTCGGTCCGCCAGAAAGGGCAGCGGATTGGCCGCAACCCGAAGACGGGCGAGGAGGTGCCGATCCTGCCCCGCCGTGTCCTCGTATTCCGCGCTTCGCACGTGCTCAAGAACCGCATCAATGCGGCCTCGCGTGGGAGCGGCGCGCAAGCGAGCTGAAAATGCCCGACGCGCGCGATGCGTCGAACCATGATGCGGTTCGGCCTGGCGGCAAATCCGCTACGGCATTTCGGACCATTAGCGAAGTGGCAGACGAGCTCGATGTACCCCAGCACGTGCTACGGTTTTGGGAGTCGAAGTTTCCACAAGTGAAGCCGCTTAAGCGGGCCGGTGGGCGGCGCTACTATCGGCCCGAGGATGTCGTCTTGCTGCGCACGATCCGGGAGCTTCTTTATCGTCAGGGCTACACTATCAAGGGTGCCCAAAAGCTTCTTCGGGAAACGGGGGCCAGAAAAATTCCGGCCGATGGATCTGGCGAAACGCCGGGCGCCGAGCGTGGAACGAGCCGAGCGGAAGCGGATGCGAAACGGGTTGGGAATACGTCCCGTCCAATCGACCGCACGGAGCTCAAGGCCGTGCTGGATGAGCTCGTGTCCCTCCGCGCGCTGGTGCGCCAGCGCTTCGGTTGACGCGTTTATGGCATTGCATGGTGCGGCGAAGTGCGACTAGATTGCGCGCGGCGGCGTCTCTTGCCGCATTCCTAACGGGTCGGGCAGTGGCGCAGCCTGGTAGCGCACCAGACTGGGGGTCTGGGGGTCGCAGGTTCAAATCCTGTCTGCCCGACCAATTAATCCAATTACTTAGCAGTACTTCATTGGATAGCCGGTTTAGCGGGGCCACCGCCGGGGTCACAATAATCGGCGGTCCGCTTGAAGACTTGCCTCCCCTGTCGCCCAACGGCCGCTGCGGCCGGAGTTTCGACCGATGGGCGAATCCGACGTCGGGTGTTTCGACACGCGTGCGCACTCCTTGTTCAGCGCCGTTCGAACGTGCGCTTCGCCGGCCGATCGATGTGCTTGCGCAAGACCTTGATTGATTGAGAGAGGCTGTGTTCGATCCGCAAGCTCATATTCGCCGCCATCGGTCTCTCGGGTCTGGGTCAATTCCACTCGAAGCTAATGAAGTGAGGCGTGGACCGGGGACGTCCGATCGCGCCACGGCATCGCCGCCTCGAGCGCGGCACCGAGCTCGATCAAGAGGTGGTCCTCGGCCGGCCGGGCGCCCAGCTGAATGCCTATTGGAAGGCCGGTAGAATGCATGCCAAGCGGCAGCGAGATAGCCGGCTGGCCGGTGACGTTGTACGGCACCATGAATTGCTGCGAGTGCTCCTCATGGGCGAGGAACTCCGCAACGGGCAGGTCGACATTCATGTTGTACGTGCCATGCGGTGGCGCGACCTGGGCCGTGGTCGGGCTTACCCAGACGTCGTAGCGCGTGAAGAACGCGCCGATCGCGCGCCGTGCCTTGTTCATGTAAGCCCAGGCGTCGAGATACCGCGTATGCGGCATGGTCTTGGCGAATTCGTAGAAGCGTAGCGTCGCCGCCTCGACCGTGTCCGGGCCAACCGTTCGACCCGTGTGGCGCGCGTAGCCCTCGAGGCGGCGGTCGAAGGCGAAATACCAGACGCCGAGACATGCGTCGTCCATCGCCCGCAAATCGATCGGCGGTGCGGCCTCGCTCACCATGTGGCCGAGCCCGGCGAGCGTCTCGGCGGTCTTCTTCACCGTTCCCGCGACCTCGGGATCCACCGGCGCATCCATCAGCGGCGCTGCGGACCAGGCAATGCGGAGTGGCCGGCCGTTGCCTTGCACATGCGAGGTGTAGGGCTGCGGCGGGGGCTTGATGACGAAGGGGTCACCGGGCTGCGGGATCGCGAGGCAGTCGAGCATCGCGGCGGTATCGCGCATCGACTTCGTCTGCACGAAGTTCATTGCCATGCCGTAGCCCCACTCGTCATAGAGAGGGCCCGAGGAGATGCGACCGCGTGACGGCTTCAAGCCGATGCCTCCGCACCATGCGGCGGGGCCGCGGATCGATCCGCCGATATCGGAGCCGTGCGCCATCGGGACGATCCCAGCGACGACAGCGGCGGCCCCGCCGCCCGTCGAGCCGCAAGTCGAATAGCCGAGCTTCCAGGGGTTTGAGGTGTTGCCATAAAGGAGATTCTCGGAGGAGCTCGCCATGGAGAATTCGGGTGTGT
>DASPOR010000162.1 GCA_035625915.1 Alphaproteobacteria bacterium
AGCGACAAGCCGTTCATGGGCTCGGTCACCCATCCGCTCCGCGCCCAGGACACGGTCGACATGGCGAAGGTACTCTTCGGCGACAACTATATCGACGCGACGACCGGACGGCCTCGAACCGTGATCACGAGTCTCATCAACGCAAATTCGCCACTCACCTTCGATGCGACGATGCTTGGAGCGCTCAAGGTCTATGCGCGAAACAATCAGGCATGCCTTGTGACCCCGTTCATTCTGGCGGGTGCGATGGCGCCCGTCACGGTGGCGGGCGCTTGCACGGTGACGCTCGCAGAAGCGCTCGCGGGTCTTGCGTTCGTTCAGCTTCTCAATCCCGGCGCGCCGGTCATTTTCGGGAGCTTCGCCTCCTCGCTATCGATGCAATCCGGTGCTCCGACGTTCGGCACGCCCGAGCCTGCCCTGGTGCTCTACACCATGGCGGCCATAGCACGCCGCCTCGGCGTTCCCTTCCGCTCCGGCGGCGCGCTCTGCGCCTCCAAATTGGCGGATGCCCAGGCGGCCTACGAATCCGCAAACACGATGATCCCAACCTGCCTTGCCGGTGCGAACTTCGTCCTCCACACCGCGGGATGGCTCGAAGGCGGTCTCGCGATGGGGTACGAGAAATTCGTCATGGATGCGGATCAAGCCGGCATGATGCACACCATGCTTGCCGGTGTCGACCTGAGCGAGAACGGCCAAGCGCTCGACGCGATTCGCGAAGTAGGGCCGGGCAAGCATTTCCTCGGCTGCGCGCACACACAAGCCAATTTCGAGGCGGCGTTTTATCGCTCCCCTCTTGCCGACAATAACAGCGTCGAGCAATGGGAGGCCGAAGGCAGCCAGGACATGGCGCAGCGCGCCAATGCAATATGTAAGAAAATGCTCCGGGAGTACGAACCGCCGCCGATCGACCCCGCGGTGGACGAAGCGCTGATCGACTTCATGACGCGCAGAAAAGCCTCTTTTCCGGATTCGAACGTCTGAGCGGGAAAGCGATTCGATCGAAATCCGCGATCTACTGGGCGTGATGGCCGCGCGCATCGGCCACCGAGTGCGCGCGATGGGCCAGGCGCCGTTCGGCACTCGGCGGATGCCCGAACATATCCTTGTAGCACTTGCTGAAATGCGGCGGCGATTGGAAGCCGCAGGAGAGCGTTACCTCCATGATCGACATGTCGGTCTGCAGCAGAAGTTGACGCGCGCGGTTCAAGCGCAGCTCGAGATAATAACGTGCCGGCCGGCGGTCGAGGTGCTGTTTGAAAAGCCGTTCGAGGTGTCGCCGCGAGAGCCCCACATGGGCCGCCACGGCATCCAGGCTCATGGTCTCCTCCATATTCGCTTCCATGAAGGAAGCGGCCTCGATGATCTTCTGCTGTTTGGCGCCGACGCGCGCAAGCAGGGGAATTCGCTGCTGATCCCGCGCACTCCGAATGCGTTCCAGGATGAATTCCTCCGAGATCGCCACTGAAAGATCGCTCCCCATCCGCTGCGCGATCAGGTTCAGCATGAGATCGAGGGGTGCGGTACCGCCCGACGCCGTATAGCGGTCGCGATCGATCACGAAAAGTTCTGTCGAAAAATTGACGTCGGGAAATTCGTCGCGGACGGCAGCGATATTCTCCCAATGAATGGCGCAACGATAGCCATCGAGGAGGCCCGCACGCGCAAGCACGTAGCTTCCGGTGCAGAGGGCCCCCAATGCGGTGTTCTGGCGCGCGAGCCGTCGAAGGTAGGCGAGCGTCACTTCGTCGCATGCCTTGTGGATGTCAATGCCGCCGCAAACGAAGACCAAATCGAGGTTGGCCGCTTGCACCGCGGGAATGGTCGGCACAACGGCAAGGCCATTGCTGGCGTGGACCGGCTGCCCGGTCACGCTGACGATCGACCAGGAGCAAACCGTTTTTCGGCTGACGTGATTGACCATGCGCAATGACTCGACGGCATTCGCGAAAGCAATCATCGAGTAATTCGGCACGACCAGGAAACCGACACTGAGGGCCGATCTGCGATCGGTGAAGTTCATCGAACTCTCCCTGCCGGCGGCGGGATTGGAGTAAACGCCCCTATGGGGTATCTTGATGCGGAGACGACCGAAATACAACCGGGTGGGGAGGTGTAACCCCCAAATCCGAAGCCCTCGGCGCGAGGCTAGAACAACGTCGGCCGACGAATTGGTGCTGGGGCCGGACAGACGTGAAAACGAGGTTGCGTGGCATGATATCGAAAGATCCTCTTCTGCAACCATATCAGCTCAAGCACCTTCAACTCCGAAATCGCTTCATGTCGACCGCCCATGAGCCGTCCTACACCGTCGACGGCATGCCGAAGGAGCGTTATCGCCTTTATCACACGGAAAAGGCAAAAGGCGGCATCGCGCTTACGATGATCGGCGGTTCGTCGGTCGTCGCCCCGGATAGCCCGCAGGCGTTCGGCAACATTCTTCTTTACAAGGACGAGGTCGTCCGCTGGCTCAAAGAGCTGACGGACGACGTGCATCGTCATGGCGCTGCGGTCATGATCCAGATCACGCACCTCGGCCGCCGCACCACCTGGAGCAGGGACGATTGGCTTCCCGTCGTCGCACCGTCGCCCGTGCGCGAGCCGGCTCATCGCGCGTTCCCGAAATCGGCCGAGGATTGGGATATCGCACGCCTCATCCGTCACTATGGCGACGCCGCGGAGCGCTGCAAGGCAAGCGGCCTCGACGGGCTCGAGGTCGAATGCTATGGCCATCTGGCGGATCAGTTCTGGTCGCCCGCGACCAACAGGCGCAGCGACGACTATGGTGGAACGCTCGAGAACCGGATGCGGTTTTCACTCGAGGTACTTGCGGAAATTCGCGAACGCGTGGGGAGCGAGTACATCGTCGGCGTTCGCATGGTGTGCGACGAGGATTGGGAGCGCGGCCTGTCGAGGGAGGAGGGGGTTGAAATCGCCCGTCGCCTCGCCCAAAGCGGGCTGATCGACTTTATCAACGTGATCCGCGGTCATATCGAGAGCGACGAGGCCCTGTCCCATGTGATCCCCGGCATGGGCACGCGCTTGGCACCGCACCTCGATTTTGCGGGCGAGGTGCGCGCGGCAACGAAATTCCCGGTCTTTCATGCAGCACGGATTCAGGACGTCGCAACCGCACGGCACGCGGTAGCGACGGGGAAGCTCGACATGGTGGGCATGACGCGCGCCCACATGGCGGATCCGCACATCGCACGGAAGGTCATGGAGGGCAAGGAGGAGGAAATCCGTCCTTGCGTGGGGATGGGGTATTGCATCGACCGCATCTATCTCGCCGGCGAGGCCCTTTGCATCCATAACGCGGCGACCGGGCGCGAAGCGACGATGCCCCATGTGGTGGCGCGGACAAGCGGACCCAAGCGCAAAATCGTCGTCGTCGGTGCTGGCCCCGGCGGGCTCGAGGCGGCCCGGGTGGCGGCAGCGCGCGGCCATCGGGTTGTCCTGTTCGAAGCGTCGGACAAGCCCGGCGGTCAGCTTCTAATCGCCGCCGGCCTCAGGCGTCGGCGCGAGATCCTCGGGATCGTCGACTGGCGGGTCGCGGAATGCACGCGCGACGGCGTGGAATTGCGATTCAACACCTATGCCGAGGCTTCGGATGTGCGCGCCGAAGAGCCCGATATCGTTATCATCGCGACGGGTGGGCTCCCCTATACCTCATTTCTCGACGAGGGAGAGACGTTGGTGACGACGACGTGGGACATCCTTTCGGGATCAGTAAGGCCCGCCGAGACCGTGCTGCTCTTCGATGACAACGGCGCCCACCCCGGCATGTCGGCCGCCGAATTCATCGCGTCCGCGGGCTCCAAACTCGAATTCGCAACACCCGAGCGAATCCTCGCACCCGAAGTCGGCGGCACCAATCATCCCGCCTATCTCAAGGCATTCTCCGAACATGGCGTCGTGATCAGTTTGAACCTACGCCTCGAACGCATCAGCCGCGACGGAAACCGGCTGGTCGCAACCCTCTTCAACGAATACGACAAATCGCGCCACGATCGCCACGTAGACCAAGTTGTCGTCGAGCACGGCACGTTGCCGCTCGAGGATCTCTACTTCGAGCTGAAGCCCAGCTCGAAGAACCTGGGGGAGGTCGACTACGATGCCTGGGTTGCTAACCGGCCTCAGCATGTCGCGCGCAATCGGGATGGCCACTACGAGCTTTACCGAATTGGCGACGCGGTTTCGTCACGGAACATTCATGCAGCCATCTTCGATGGCCTGCGGCTCGCGAAGGATTTTTGATCGGTCGTGGCGATTGGCGCTTTTTCCGGTTCGGCTTTGTGAATTTCGAATATCCTATTTTTGTCACGGCACGGTTTTCGGGTCGGAGCCTATGGTTCATTCGACCCAGTAAGGTTCGAAGTGCTACAGAGCAGACGTAAGAGGTGCGTCTTATGTCGGCGATAGAGTTATCCAAATCAACACGTGATTCGACCCGCTCAGCCTGGAATGACGGCCGCAAGGCTTTCCTGATTTATCGACACGACGGAATCGACCGCAATCCCTACCCCGAGGGCTCGGAACTCCACGTCGTTTGGAACCAGGGGTTCGAGCAGGAAGCGCTCTACGGCACGCCCGGTGGCGAAGGCGACTAGCGCGGTTGACAGTCGGACCGTCATTTGCGGTCATTGCGCTCGCTTGGTCCACTGCAGGATCATAAAATTAGCCGCCACGACGTTCAGTTTTGCAGATATTTCGCCTGCCTTCGAAGTGATCCCCCTCAGTGCGGCCATGTGATTGGCATATTCCGTCGCGGCCTCGTCGCTATCGAAAATCACGAAGCCGTCCGAGCGGAGTTTGTATTTGCCGCGCTCGGACGTAGCAAGCGTCAAGACCGCGCAGATTTCGGCAAGGAAGTTCCGCATGAGCCGCAATTGTTCGAGATAAAGCGGCTCGGAAGCTGCGCGGCGCCGATCCACCCCTTCCAGTGCCAGATCGATCTCCGCGCGTGACAGCCCGAGCTTCGCGAGCGCCTCAGCGACGCGCTCGCGCTCTCCACCTATGGCCCGCTCGATAGATATCTC
>DASPOR010000163.1 GCA_035625915.1 Alphaproteobacteria bacterium
GCCTTGGCCTTCGGTGACGATCTTACCGACCTCCAGGGAGACGAGCCGGCCGAGCGCGACCTTGTTTGCGCGTAACTCATCGTTGAGAAGACGCACAAGCTCGCCCCGGTTGGGCGGCGGCACCTTCCGCCAGGCAAGGTAGGCATCGTGGGCGCGGCCGATCGCTGCCCCCACGTCATCGGCACTGTGCTCCTTGAGTTCGGCTATGGCTGTCCCGTCGATCGGCGACCGGACCGTAAGCTTGCCGCCACGAAATGCTTCGGCGCTTACGCCGAGTTCACCGAGCAAGTTTTCGACTTCGTCGCGGGTCGAGCGGTGAGCCGAGGGAGCGCGCGTAACGGGAGAGACGGACATGTCGGTAAACTCCATACCCTGGCGAGACACGCCGCAATCGTCAGGTGCCTAGCCTGGTTTTTCGAAATAGCGACGCGTGACTTTAGCGTAACGCATTCGACCTTTCGAGCGCGTTGATTGGGCGCCGATGCCCCGCGCCAGGGGGCGTCTCATCCACACTTGCGCTAAGTCTTGGTCTGGCTGTCGGGTTCGGTTTTTTCGTTCGATTTTGGCGCCGGTGGGCGCTTGCGACGAATAATGATGTCCCCGTTCTCGTCGATCGTCGGCGCTTCGTATTGGGGTATCGTCGAAAGCAGGAGCTGCAGGGCCTTCATCAGATTGTCGATCCCCTCGCGGGTGAGATCTTCAACACCTTTTTGGGGATCGTTGCCTTGTGGGGATTGGGCGCTCGCAGCACTCCACGGCGCGAACAACGCCAGCGCAACGATCGTTGCCCATGCGATTTTCGAAAGAGCGGCAGCTTGCGCTCTGCTCGGTTTCGTTCGTCCGGTGCCGGATGTTGACACCGGCTAGTTCCCAAAAAGGCCCTTGATCACGTTCTGTACGGGGCTGTTTGAGGGTTGCTGGCCACTCGGTTGTGCGGGTTGCCCGCTCGGTTGCGCCGTCGATCCGCCGGTCGAGGACGGCGGCGGAGCCAGTCCCGGAATAGAGTTCAGTATTCCGCCGGTCGCACCGCCCGCGGCGGCACCCGGAACATTCACGCCGAAGCCCTTGGCTGCACCCTGCAGGTTGGCGGGCAAGTTCTTCATCCGCGACGGGTCCTTGGCCATCTCGGTAAAGACGCTTTTCCAATCGACCTGATAGTTCGGATTGTTCCAGGACCCTGTGATCTTGATGGGGATGGGCAAGCCGTCGAGGGATTGGGCGCCACCCTGTCCTTGAAGAGTTCCCACCAACTTGGCCTCGACCGCATAGTCGACAGTCTGCGGCGGCATCGGAACGGTTCCCGCACCCGTAAGCCGGATGACGGGTGCCAGCATCTGCATGTCGCGATTGTCGACGACGCCGTCCTTGATCGTGAAGGTGCCGCTAAGCTCGGCAAAATCCGTTTTCTCGTTGGCAGAATTGGAAAGCCCGAGCGTGCCGGCCTGGCGTAATGTCGCGGCGAGGTTGATGCCATGGATGGCGCCGTCCGTGATCTTGAACTGTCCGGCGCCATTGAGCGTTTCGACCAGCTCCTTCTCGCTTTTCCCGCTTGCCTTGCCGTTGGTCTGGAAGTTCATCGTGCCACTCAGGCGGCTCGTGTCGGCGAACGTCTTCAAAAGTGGCAATGCCTGTACATTGTTGACAGTCGCCTGGTAGTCGAGCTTGGCGGCGGGCCCCGAACCGTCCAGCGTTGCATCGCTCGTGATCGTTCCTTGGGCAAGGGCCAGTTTCTCGACCGTGAGCTTTAACACGCCATCCTTCAATGTGGACTTGATCTGACCCTGGCTGATGCTGAGATCGCGGTATCCGATGCCGGCAAGTTGAACCAACACTTGCCCGTTCGCATTGTGAAGGGCGGAGAGGTCGAGGGGCTCGGTGCTCCAGCCGCTTGGTTGCTGAGCGGATGGTGCTGCCCCTGGAGCGGCTGGTGCCGCCCCCTTCGGCTGAGGTGCCGCACTCTTATTCTCGGGCGGCAGGTAAGCGTTGAGGTCCGCTTGCTGGACGTCTATTTTCGCGTCCAAATTGGCGATCTTCTGCGAACCGTCGAAGCTGGCCTGCGCTGTAGCCTTCAGCGCCTTGCCGGTGATCGTCGCCTCGTTCACGGAGATTTTTGAACCATTCGCAGCGAGAACGGCGTGCGCCTTGAGCGGCCCAGGGTCAGGCTGCTTGGGGTCCAAAGGCTCGCCGAGCCATGAAGCCAGCTTGCCGACGGATGGCACGTCGAGGTCGAAACT
The DNA here is from genome assembly GCA_035625915.1 of Alphaproteobacteria bacterium. Taxonomy (NCBI): domain Bacteria; kingdom Pseudomonadati; phylum Pseudomonadota; class Alphaproteobacteria; species Alphaproteobacteria bacterium. The sequence continues at coordinate 2,235 of DASPOR010000163.1, forward strand.
GCCGTCGAGCCCGGCCACGGGGCGTTGTTGGACAGCGCCGTCATAGCTGACTTTGATGGGATTCGATGCTAGCGCGAGCTTGGCCGCAAATTTGTCGGCCGACAAAACCTTGCGAAGCGGATCCGAACTCGCATCAAGGTTGACGTGCTCCCCATTGTAGACGAGGTCGGCCTTGATGGTCAGCGGCTTGTCCGCGGCCGGCATGTCGAGGTCGAGCTTGGCGCCGGAAATGCCATGCGCATTGGCGCTCTTCACGCTCACCCCACTCAGGTCGAGCGCCAATTTGCCATGAAGGTTTTCCGCGAGTGCGCGGGGGCTCGCACCCTGCGCTGCCGCGTCGAGCGTTGCCGAAACAGCACCTGCCGCGGCCGTTGAGGCAGCCGCCGCCAACTTATCGATTGTGACGTGGTCGATTTTGAATGACGTATCGGCATCGAGCGCCTTGCCCGACCCGTCGAGCTTGACATGCCCTTTCACGCTGCCGCCGTAAAGTGCGAGCTCGCTCAGATCGGCATTCATCACGCCGCCCTTTGCCGTCACCGCGAGTGCGGTGCGCCCGATCTCGTAACCCATCGCCTTGACACCAGCGATCGCGACCTTGATGTCCGCGTCGATTCCCTTAAGGGCACTGAGATCGAGGGGCTTGTCCGATAAGGCCGCAAACGGATCTTTCGATGTCGCCGCGGCGGGTTGTGCGGCGGCCGGCCGAGGTGCTGCCGTCTGAGCGGCGGTTTTCGGTGCCGGCGGCGGCAAATAGCGATCGACATCGAGCTCGCCGCTCTCGAGATCGACGGCGAGTTTCTTGACGGCACCGCTCGCGTCGAAGCTGCCGCTCGCCTTGGCGTTGAGTGCCGTGCCTTGCAGCGTCGCATCCTTGAGCACTGTTTTGGCGCCGTCGCTCGCGAAGTCGGCATGGAGCTTGAGCGGGCCCGGATCGGGCTGCGATTTTTCAAGCGGGCGGCCTAACCAGTTCGCAAGCTGTCCCACCGAGACAATGGCGAGATCGAACGCACCGTCAAGGCCCGGCGTGGGCTGCTGTTGTGCGCTTCCGTCGTAATTGGCGGTGAGCCATTTGGACGCGACATTCAATTTTGCTTTCGCCTTTTGGCCGTCGAGAAGGCGCTGAGGCGAATCGAGCGCCAATTCGATCTTGACCGGCTCGGCGTTGAGGGTCATCTGCGCGTTGACCGAGAACGGCTTTGCCGGGTCGGACATCGCGGTCGTCACGTTGATGTCCTTGGCGTCGATATTCTGTCCGGTCGTTGCGTCGATGTAGGAAACCTCGCTTCCCTCGAGCTTGAGCTCGCCAAGGCGGACGGTGTAGCCGGGTTCGTTTGCTTCCGCGACGGCAGGGGCCGGTGCAGGCTGCGCAGGCGCTGCCTTCGCGGGGGCGAATACCCAGTTTGGATTTCCGTCCTTGTCGACGGCGAGATGAACCGACGCGTTCTGCACGATCAGACTGACGACGTCGAGTTCTCGCCTGAGGAGCGGCCAGATCGCAATCCTACCGGTCGTGCTGCCGACGCTCACCATATCCTGGGGCGTGGCGCCCGGCGCATTTGCGAAATGAATGCCAGCGATGCTGAAATCGAGATCCGGCCACATCGAAATTTTGACGTCGCCGTCGATGCGCAGATCCCGGCCTGTCGCGTCTTTGACTGCTTGGGCGATCTGCGGTTTGTAAGCGTTCCAGTTTATGACGTTGGGAACGATGAGTGCCGCGGCAACGACCACGACGATGAGTCCGACGACGACAATCGCAAGCCATTTCACAAGCCTTAGCATCTGACGACCTCCGGCAATTCCTCGCGGGCGACTGGGCGCGAATCGAGGCTTCACGAACCGGCGTCTTCACCGCGCACAACACGTGCGGGACACGTCACTCGGCTTCGTTGGCGGCCGAATTTTGGTGCAGGACTTCCCCCGTGGCATCCGACATGCGGCACGCGGGCCTGGCCACCATACTAGCCCAGTTGTGCCCTCGTGCAACGTGCAATGCGTCGCCCGGAATTTGACACGGTTGGGCGCCTCAACGTTTGTCGCGGCGAAAGATCGGGTGACGGCGGCCCCGGCCGAATGAGCCTGAATTACTTCAGGCAGGTGGGATGTTCTGATTGCAATGAAAGAAGTTTTGCGGGTCGTACTTTCGCTTGAGCGCTCTCAGACGATCGAAATTGATCCCATATGCTTCCCGAATCCGAGCGGCCTCCGCTTCGTCAAGGGAATTCACGTAGACCTCGCCCGAGGAAAACGGCAGCGTTGCAGCGAGAAAATCGTCGGCCCAGCATATATTCTCTTCTGCTTGCGCCGGATCGTCCCAGAACGCGAGAATCTCGAAATGATAGGGATTGCGCCGCAAGGCGAATGCCGTGGCCTCCGGCGATACGCGGGCGATGGCGCCGTGACAATGCTCGAGCACGATGACGGAATGCCGCGAAGGTGCTCGCGCGAAGTGCTCGATCAGAACATCGATCAGGGCGTCGTCGATCCGGGCCATGAAATGAGAACGAATGGCGCAGCCTCGTCCTGCCGGCCGTGCGGCGTCCATCGAGGATTGCCATGCGACGAACGGCTGCGGCCGCAGATCGTCGAGGCATGGCGAGCCGAGCCGTCGAAGCAATGCGACCGCCGCCTGCGCATCCTCGACCGGTCCCGCGTGGCAGGCGGCCATACAGAGGACGGGTGCACCTTTCTCGTCGAAGATCAAGCACGGATAAACGGTGAGCGGATCGGGCAACATACTTGCAGTGTCGCGGAATGCCTGCAGGACGGCCTTCGTTGTCCCGAATGGATAAAGCAGCGCCCCGGCCATAACCGTGGGGCCAACGGGATGGAGGGCGAATTCGAATTTGGTGGCGACGCCGAAATTGCCCCCGCCGCCGCGCACTGCCCAGAAGAGGTCGGGATTGTCACTCGAACTTGCCGTCACGATCTCGCCATTCGCAAGGACAAGTTCAACCGACAGGAGACTGTCGACCGTGGCGCCGAAAGCGCCCATCAGCCAGCCATTCCCGCCGCCGAGGGTGAGACCGGCGACACCCACTTCCGAGTCGGTGCCGCACGGTACCGCGAGACCGTAGGCCTGGGTTGCGCGGTCGACCGCACCCCACCTTTCGCCGGCCCCGATCCACGCGCGGCGGGAACCGGGATCGACCCGTATGCCTTTTATATCGGAAAGATCGGCGACGAAGCCGCCATTCGACATTGCCGTACCGGCAACCGCGTGCCCACCGCTACGCACGGCAAATTCCATCGCGTGCTCACGTGCGAAACGCACGCAGGCGACAATATCGGCGACATCGCTACAACGGGCGATGATTGCGGGATATCGGTCGATCCGTCCGTTCCACAAGCGGCGTGAACCGTCGTAGCCCGTATCACGGCGCGTAACGAGTTGGCCGCGGAGTTCGGCACGCAACGAAGCGACGGCGGTTCCGTCCATGTTCGCCATTGCCCGATCGAACGAACAGTCGGTTGAAGGGCGACTTTCTACGACACTCGTGAGAAAACTCAAAGATCGAAGTCTCAATCTGTGGCGCGGGCGACGCAGGCTCCCCTGCAAAAACAACGCGTCCAACGCGAAGGACGAGAACGACGACGTATGTCTCAGGGACGCTCCGGTACCGATGTCTTCGATCCGGACAAGATAATCCTGGTGCCGGGTGAGGGATTCGAACCCCCGACCTTCGGTTTACAAAACCGCTGCACTACCCCTGTGCTAACCCGGCTCGCTGTTCGATCGTCTCTGTGAACGGGCGCTGCCCGTGCCGCCGAGAAAATAGCGCGGCCCTTGCGCATGCGCCAGTGACCTCGGAATTGCCCAGCGCGTCGATGTCCTTGCTTGAGCTGTTACTGGGCCGCGCGGCAAAGCTCGTAAAGGGCTACGGCGGCGGCGTTCGACACATTCAGACTCGCAACTGAACCTTGCGCCATTGGAATCCGCACCATGAGATCGCAATGCTCCCGGGTGAGCCGGCGCATGCCTTGCCCCTCCGCGCCGAGCACGAGTGCGATCCGCCCATCGAGCCGCGCCTCGGCGATTGACGTTGGGGCGGTCGCATCGAGGCCGGCGCACCAGAAGTGCGCGTTCTTGATGTCCTTGAGCGCGCGGGCGAGGTTCGTAACCCGCACCAAGGGCGTGCGCTCGAGAGCACCCGAGGCTGATTTGGCCAGTGCGGCACCGATGCCGGGGGCGTGTCGTTCGGTCAATACGACGGCGAGGGCGCCGAATGCCGAGGCGGAGCGCAAGATCGCACCGACATTGTGAGGATCGGTTACCTGGTCCAGGACGACGAGGATGGCATTCGTGCGGTCCCCCACCGCCCGCAGCACGTCGTCGAGGTCGAGCTCGTCGAGCGGGTCGGCGAGCAGGGCCAGGCCCTGATGCACCGCATCGGGCAGGATGCGGTCTATTTCCGCCCGTGGCATGACTTCGGGGTGGAGCCGCGGCGTGTCCCGCAAAAGGTGGGCTAACCGGCCACCGAGCGCCTGTTCGACCTCGGCCGTCAGGAGGATGCGGTGGCAACGCCGCCGAGGGTTGGCGAGCGCGGCCAGGACGGGGTGCGTGCCGTAAATCCATTGGCCGCCGCCGCTTCCCTCACGCGGACTGTCGCGGAAAATGCCTCGCGCACCCCTGCCAGGCTTGCGTTTGCTCATGGGGCTACCTATTATAGGGTCCGAAGCTGGCCAGCAACGGCCCCTACCAGTCGTTTCCATATGGGAGGCGATGGGTGGGGCGTCTTTCTGTGTTTTAACATTGACATACGAAGGTGAATCCACTTAGTTGCGACTTCCGTCGCCCGGGCCGTGTTGGAGCCCAAGCGGAGGGGTGCCCGAGCGGCTAAAGGGGACGGGCTGTAAACCCGTTGGCGTACGCCTACGTAGGTTCGAATCCTACCCCCTCCACCACTTCCTCGGGAGCGGAATGCCAAGGCCCAAATCGCTGCGGGTGTAGCTCAATGGTAGAGCTCCAGCCTTCCAAGCTGGCGGTGTGGGTTCGATTCCCATCACCCGCTCCAAACCGCGGGCAACCGCGCGGGCCGCAGGGCGGAAGGGAAAAACGGTGGTGGCCGTACCGGTTACCGGGTTCGCGTACCGGGCATAGGCCCGGCTTGGTCTGGTTGGAGTCAACGGCGAGTGCTGGTGCGCCACGGTCTTGAGGTCAGGGCGCCGATGCGCTCCAGGTAAGCGGGAAGAACCAAATGTCGAAGAGCAAATTCGAGCGGACGAAGCCGCATTGCAACGTTGGGACGATTGGGCACGTTGATCATGGGAAGACGACGCTGACGGCGGCGATTACGAAGGTTCTTGCGAAGAGCGGTGGTGCTGAGTTCATGGCGT
>DASPOR010000164.1 GCA_035625915.1 Alphaproteobacteria bacterium
AAGATGGTAACGGTCGATCTCGACCATCCGGACATCGAAGAATACATCGATTGGAAAGTGATCGAGGAACAGAAGGTCGCGGCCCTTGTCGCCGGTTCGAAGCTCTGTCAGAGGCACCTCAACGAGATCATGCGCGCCTGCCACAATTGCGTCGGGCCCGCCGAGGCGTGCTTCGATCCCAAGCAGAACCCGCAGCTCAAGCGTGCGGTCGTCGCAGCACGCCATGCGATGATCCCCGAAAATTATGTTCAGCGTGTCATTCAGTTCGCCCAGCAGGGCTATTCGGAGATCGATTTCCGGGTTTATGACACGGATTGGGACTCAGATGCCTATTTGACCGTCTCGGGTCAGAATTCCAACAACTCCGTGCGCGCCTCGAACGCTTTTCTCGAGGCCGTGCTTGCAGGCGGGGAGTGGAATTTGATCCGCCGCGTCGACGGTAAAGTTCACAAGGTCGTAAAGGCCGCGGATCTCTTCGACCGGATCGCCAGTGCGGCATGGGCGTCCGCCGATCCGGGCATGCAATACGACACGACGATCAACGAGTGGCATACGTGTCCGAATAGCGGCCGGATCAATGCATCCAATCCCTGCTCGGAATATATGTTCCTCGACGACACGGCCTGCAATCTCGCTTCGCTAAATCTCATGGCCTTCCGACGAAAGGACGGCAGTTTTGACGTGGCCGCCTTCGAGCACGCGGTTCGGCTCTGGACCGTGACGCTCGAAATCTCGGTGCTCATGGCGCAGTTCCCATCGCGGCGCATTGCGGAGCTGTCCTATGAGTTCCGCACCCTCGGCCTTGGCTATGCCAATATCGGCGCACTCCTCATGTCGCTGGGCTTGTCTTACGGCAGTGCTGCCGGCCGTTCGATGTGCGGGGCGATCTCGGCCCTGATGACCGGAATCGCCTATAGAACCTCTGCCGAGATGGCGGAGGAATTGGGCGCCTTCGCCGCGTACGCGAAGAATCGAGAGACGATGCTTCGTGTCATCCGCAATCACCGGCGCGCGGCCTGCGGCGCGCATGGAGGCTATGAAGGACTCTCGGTCGCACCCGTCCCCCTCAGTGCCGCAGAATGCCCCGACGCCGCGCTGGCCGCCGCGGCCGTGCACGCGTGGGATGACGCGCTCGCCGCCGGTGAGAAGTACGGCTATCGCAATGCGCAAGTTTCGGTCGTGGCGCCAACGGGCACCATCGGCCTGGTCATGGATTGCGATACGACGGGTATCGAGCCGGATTTCGCGCTTGTGAAATTCAAAAAGCTCGCCGGTGGGGGTTACTTCAAAATCATCAATCGAACGGTACCCCTGGCGCTCAAGACGCTCGGCTATAACGACACCACGGTCGAAACGATCGTCCGCTACGCGGTCGGCCACGGCACGCTCAAGGGAGCGCCGTACATCAACCACGAATCCCTGCGTCAGAAGGGGTTCAATGAGGGAACGCTCCAAACGCTCGAGCAAGCACTCGCCTCGGCGTTCGATATTCGCTTCGCCTTCAATAGATGGACTTTCGGCGACGATTTTTGCATCCGCGTCCTCGGCCTCACCGAGGCTGAAATTGGCGATGTCGCCTTCGACATGTTGGGTGCCCTCGGTTTCACCAAGGAGGAAATCGAAGCCGCCAACACGTTTTGCTGTGGCGCCATGACACTCGAGGGCGCCCCTGGACTTAAGGACGAGCATCTCCCGGTTTTCGATTGTGCCAATCCGTGCGGCCGGCTCGGCGAGCGCTTCCTTTCGACCGAGGCGCACATCCGAATGATGGCGGCCTCCCAGCCTTTCATCTCGGGTGCCATCTCGAAGACGATCAATATGCCAAACAGTGCGACGGTCGACGCCTGCAAAGAGGCATACATGCTCTCGTGGCGTCTCGGCCTCAAGGCGAATGCGCTCTATCGCGACGGCTCCAAACTAAGTCAGCCACTTTCGACGCAACTTCTTGACGACAGCGAGCTGGTCGAGGAATTGATCGACGCTTCCAACACGGGCCGGGCTGCGGTATTGGCGGAGCGCGTCATCGAACGTGTCGTCGAGCGAATCGTTGAACGCCGGACGACGGAGCGCCGCCGTCCGCCCCAACGGCGCAAAGGCTACACCCAAAAGGCCACAGTCGGTGGCCACAAGGTGTATTTGCGCACCGGCGAGTACGAGGACGGCTCGCTTGCGGAGATCTTCGTCGATCTCCACAAGGAGGGTTCGGCGTTCCGCAGTCTCATGAACAATTTCGCCATCGCAATTTCGATCGGTCTCCAATACGGCGTTCCGCTTGAGGAGTTTGTGGAGAGCTTCACCTTCACGCGCTTCGAGCCCTCTGGCATGGTCGAGGGGAACGATGCGATCAAGATGGCGACCTCGATGCTCGATTACATCTTCCGCGAGCTCGCAATCTCCTACCTGTCGCGCCACGACTTAGCGCACGCGGAGCCCCAGGATCTCCAGCCCGACACGGTTGGACGGGGCGAGAAGGAGAGCGATCTGGCACTCACCCGCGACGAGGCGCTTGGCCCGGTTGCACGCGTGGCCTCGAACGGCTTCGTGCGCGGTAATCTGCCCAAGCTCCAAGTGATTTCCGGCAGCCGTCCGGGTGGCAACGGTGCTGCCACCGCCGTCCTGGCCCAAGCCTCGGCGGCGGTGGCGGTCACCGGTGCCGCCGCTGAGACGGCCGCACACGCCCTGCACGGCGATGCCGCGTCAGCCGTCGCCGTCAGTACCGCGATCGTCGAATCTGTCGACAGTCGCCTCTCGCAGATCCGTGAGGCCCGCCTCAAGGGCTACGAGGGCGACGCCTGCGGCGAATGCGGTAACTTCACCCTGGTGCGTAATGGCACCTGCCTCAAGTGCGACACCTGCGGCGCCACGAGCGGCTGCAGCTAAGTGCAGTCGTTCACCACGGCGACGCAGGTGGGCTCCTCCCTGAACTAGGGGGATTTGGCAGCGGCAAATCCCCTCTTTTCGCGAGACGCGGAGCTATCTCGCGCGCAGAGGCGGCGAGGCATCGATGAGCGCACCGGCGCAAACGACGCGGCCCTACGCCCCCCTCGATCACGTCTCGATCGCGGTTTCCGATCTCCTCCGATCAATTCGATTCTACGACGCAGCGTTTGCGCCCCTTGGCATAAAGCGTGTCAAAGAAGTTCCCGGTCATGTTGGTTACGGGACAAATCGTCCATTTTTCTGGCTACATCCGCGCGCTGCCAAAGGCGCGGTTCGGCCCGGCATTGGCCTTCATTTTTGCTTTGGCGCCAAGACCCGCGCTGAGGTCGACGCGTTCTACGGGGCGGCGATGGCGGAAGGTGCCAAGGATAATGGCGCGCCCGGCCTCAGGACGATCTATCACCCGAGCTACTACGGCGCCTTCGTTCTCGATCCCGACGGCTACAAAATCGAGGCCGTTTGCCACTTCCGCAAATAGCGAGCGCCTTGCAGTCCTTCGGCTCTACCGGCTGACGAGCGTCACCGGCAATCCGCCCTTGGGCTTGAGCGTGATGAGGCCAAGTGGCTCCACCGGCACGCCGGGTACGACGTGGGGTGCGAAATGTTGGGCAACGGTTGCGATGATCAGGATTGCTTCCTGCATCGCAAAACCAGCACCAATGCAAACGCGCGGGCCTCCACCGAAGGGAATATAGGAATAGCGCGGACGCTCGCCCGCCCGTTCAGGCGCAAACCTTTCCGGGTTGAAGATTTTGGGCATGTCCCAGAGCTTCTCGTGTCGATGAAGAAGCCAGGGCGAGATCAACACGGCCGAACCCTTTGGCACCTCGTGGCCGAGGATCTCGTCGTCGGCGAGCGCTTCGCGCGAAATGGTGTGAGCAGGCGGATAGAGGCGCATCGATTCCTCGATCACCATCCGCGTGTAGCGAAGTTGGGCGATATCGTCGTTCTCGGGCGGGCGTGCACCAAGCACGGCCGTCAGCTCAGAATGAAGCTTTGCTTCGATCTCCGGATGGGCAGACAGCAGATACCAGGTCCAAGTCAGCGCGTTTGCCGTCGTCTCGTGGCCTGCGGTGAAGATAGTGGCAAGCTGATCGCGCAACTCCCGATCATCCATGACCTCACCTGTCTCTTCGTCCCGTGCGGCGAGGAGAAGCCCCAGGAGGTCGTCCTTCGGCCCCCCTTCGGTCCGTCGTCGATCGATCAAGCCGTAGATGATCTCGTCCAGCGCCATGCCTGCCTGTCGGACGCGTCCTGCATTGCGCCGCGGCAGCCAGCGCGGCAATCCCAAAAGGTCCGAAATCGCGGGCCGCCCGCCGACACGTTGATATTGCAGCAGTGCAGCCCGCACCTCGTCGGCACGGTCGCGAATGTCGCTCGAAAACATTGTGCGCGTGATGATATCGAGCGTGAGTTTCGCCATCGCGTCATGTATGTCGACGATGGCATCACGAGGTATCAGCTGCCATGCCTTCATGGCCTCAAGGCTTGCCTGGACGATCACTGGCGAGAACGCGGCGAGTCTCCGCGGATGGAAGGACGGCGCCATCGTCCGGCGCTGCCGGCGCCACTCGTCGCCTTCGCTGCTGAGCAAGCCCTTGCCGAGCGGACGCAACAGTTGACGCGCTATGAAGCTCTTCACGTAGTTGCTGGCATTATCGAGGAGGACGTGCTTTGCGGCGGCCGGACAATTGGCGACCAGGATGCGTCGAAATAGCATCCGGCTTTCGATCATATCCTCGCGATAGGCATCCTCGGACCAGGCTGCGAGCGCGTTTTTATGAAGTCGCCAGACGCGTCTCAGGGTAACACCACGCCGGCCGAGGTGGGGCGGCTCGGCGAGCTGCGGGCGCCGAAGTTCTGCTGCGCCAAGTTCTTGCCTTGCCCCACCCGCCATCGGGAGATACAGCCTCGCTTATCCGCCCAGCTAGATCCGCGCCCATGAGCGCGGCCGCTCGGCCACGGCTGGCGAATTGTAGCCGAGACGCGACTGGCTTACCCGCTTATAGTCCGCGGGTATCTCGAAGAGCTTTGGGTCCTGCGGCCCGACTCGGAGGTTGTGCAACTCCATCCTGACGGTGTGGTGCTTGCCATCCTCGTCCACGACATTACTGTCGACGCGAACGACGATTCCTTGCTCGCTCACCCAAACGACTCCGTCGATTGGCGAGCCATCCACGTCTTTGCCGACGATCTTGCGCTTGGTCGCCTGCACGCCGCCGACTGCTTCCGTGCCGATCGTCTCCAAACTCACTTCCGGCTCTTTCACCTTGCCGTCCGGACCCGGCGCGCGTCCGAGCGCCTCGTCGAGCGGAGATTCGATATAAAGCTTCTCCTCTGGCGAGATGCTCCACACCACTTTACGGTCAAGACGGACGATCATTATCTCAAGATCGCCTTCCACCGTCATCTCACGACGCTCCTTTTCGCGCGTGCGGATGACCTTGCCTTTGATCTCGTCGTCGTCGCCAGTTTTGGACGAATCCCCCAAGTAGGTCATGGTCACGTCCGCGGAGTAATCGACCGTGGGCGGGCTGAGATAATGCTCGAGGCCGAGAAGCTGAGCGGATGCCGACGTTGCACTCACGAGCGCGGCGGCCAGAACCGCAATCGGCAAGAGGAATCGAGTCAGGGGCACCTCCATGGCAAGATCGTAGCCGTTGCGTCTTTCATCATAGAGGTTCGGCGCACGCCGCTTCAAGTGCGCGGAACGGTCGGCAGGCATGCCGAGTATGCGGCGAAAAAGCACGCCATTCCATCTGGCACGTCGTGCACTGAATCGCTATCCTCCGGCACCGCCTCGCGCGCGGCGGAATATTCCAACCAACGCCAAACGAATAGGAGATCGACGCCATGGCAGGGAAAATCGAGGCCCGTCTTAAGGAATTGAAGATCGAGCTACCCAAGGCGGCGGCTCCGGTAGCGAACTACGTGCCTTGCGTACAGGCGGGCAATCTCCTCTTCGTATCGGGCCAAGTGACCTTCTGGAATGGGGAGCTCAAATACCAGGGCACGGTCGGTAAGGACATTTCGCTCGATGACGGCCGTGCCGCGGCCCGGCTCTGCGGGCTCAATATCCTCGCCCAGGCGCAAGCATTTCTCGGCACGCTCGACAAAGTAAAACGGGTCTGCATGGTACAAGGCTTCGTCAACGCCGTGCCAGGATATACCGACCATCCCAAGGTGGTGAACGGCGCTTCGGATCTTTTCGTCGAGGTATTCGGAGACGCCGGCAAGCACGCGCGCTTTGCGGTCGGCTCCGGTTCGCTGCCGGTCAACGTTGCGGTCGAGGTTGCCGCCGTGCTCGAGGTCGCCTAGGCAAATTTCACATGCCCGACGGACGAGAACCGGCGACAATCCGACTGGTCGAGCGCATAGGGGACTTGCCGCGCGAGTCTTGGGACGCCTGTGGGGGTGCTGCAAATCCTACGGTGAGCCACAGCCTCCTCCGCTGCCTCGAGGAGAGCGGTTCGGCCTGTCAAGACGCGGGCTGGTTGCCCCAACATATCGCGGTCGAGGACAGTGCGGGCCGTCTTGTCGCCGCGGCGCCGATGTACCTCAAGAGCCACTCCTACGGCGAATATGTCTTCGACCATGGCTGGGCCGATGCTTATGAACGTGCGGGCGGGCGGTATTATCCAAAGCTCCAGATCGCGATACCATTCACGCCGGTTACCGGCCCTCGCCTTCTCGTTCATCCCGACGCGCCGGCCGGGACGCGAGACACGCTCATTGCGGGGTCGGTCGCCGTGGCCAAGCGGCTCAACGTCTCCTCGCTCCATATCACGTTCCCAAGCGGGGCCGAATGGCGCAGCTTGGGCGATGCCGGCTTTCTCCTCCGCGAGGGCGAGCAATTTCACTGGCAGAATGCAGGGTTCCGGGATTTCGAGGATTTTCTGGCCGCCCTCAGCTCGCGCAAGCGCAAGGCCATCCGTAAGGAGCGTGCGTCGGCGCTGGCGGGCGGCATCGAAATACATGCACTAACTGGTGCCAGTATCGAAACCCGCCATTGGGACGCGTTCTTCCGCTTCTACCGCAACACGAGCGACCGGAAGTGGGGCTATCCATATCTGACGCGCGAATTCTTTCATCTTCTCGGCGAGACGATGGCAGACAAAGTCGTGCTGATCGTTGCGGAAAAAAACCGGCGCCTCGTGGCGGGCGCTCTCAACCTCCTCGGAGCCGATACGATCTATGGGCGAAATTGGGGATGCGAGGGTGAATTCCCATTTCTTCATTTCGAGTGTTGCTATTATCGCGCCATCGAATTCGCGATCGATCACGGCTTGGCGCGAGTCGAGGCCGGCGCCCAAGGTACCCACAAGATCCAGCGCGGATACCTGCCGCAGCCGACTTATAGTGCGCACTGGATCCGCGACAAGGCTTTCGCCAAAGCGGTCGCCGACTTCCTTGCGCGTGAGCGCCGCGCGGTCGCGGCGGAGCGCGAATCGCTCGCGGAATTATCGCCCTTCAAGGTAGGACAGGAGCGGGCATAATTCAGGTCAACTCGACGAGGGCGGTGATCACGCCGCGCGCGTCCAAGCAGCGATAATTTCATCGACCGCGCCGAATCTCACGTCCTTCCTCGGCGTTGGCGGCGATCCGTCTATCCAGGCGGGATAAAGGACCTCGATGCGAGCGTCTGGCGCTTCGGTTCGCTGCAGCAATCCGCGCGCTGCAATCTGCGGATGGTCGGGCAAGTCGGCGAACTCGCGGATCGGCTCGAAGCAGTGATCTACCTCGGCAAAGAGTGTCTCCCAATGCGCGAGTGGGCCGGATGCGAAGAGCCTTTGCACCTCAGCGATCAGTTTTTTCTGCGGAAAACTCTCCCACTGTCGCGGAATCCAGTCTTGCCGGCCGACTGCTGCGCAGAAATTCGCCCAAAATTTCTCCTCGATATTGCCTATCGAGATGAAGTGCTCATCCTTGGTGCGATAGATATTGTAGCAAGCAGCGCCCCCGTTGAGCAGGTTTCCGGCGCGCTTGGGGGCATTCTCCCGGCGGAGAGCATTGGTAAGGCCGCCACTTTGCCAGGCAAGTGCGGTTTCGGCCAAGCTCACATCGATGAAGGCGCCCTTCCCCGTTCTCGCACGCGAAACGAGTGCCGCAAGAGTGGACGCCGCCGCCTGAATCCCGCTTGCATAGTCAGCGACCGGCGGCCAAGCGATCGTGGGCGCTTCGACAACCCCAGACGCAATCAAGCCGCCGCCAAGCGACATGTAGTTGAGATCGTGGCCCGCTTTGAGGCGATAGGGTCCCGTCTGGCCCCAGCCCGACAAGGCCGTGTGAACGAGCCTCGGGTTGAGCGACTGAAGATGCTTGCGCCCAAAGCCAAGTCGGTCGAGCACCCCCGGACGATAGCTCTCGACCATCGCGTCGGTACAGCGCACGAGGGCTTCGAAATGTTTGCGGCCACCATCGTTCTTCAAATCGAGTTCGATGACTGTTTTGCCGCCATTCATGACCTTGTAAAGCGGTGAGATCCCGTCTGAGTCCCGGGCACCGCCGAGACGTCGCATGGGCTCACCGCCGGGTGGCTCGATTTTGACCACGTCGGCGCCAAGATCGGCGAGGATGAGTGCAGCGTAAGGCCCGGGAACATATTGGCTCAAGTCGAGGACGCGCACACCCTCGAGAAAGCGTTGAACCATTGGGCACCTACCAGCGGGAAGGAGGCGCCAGCCAGGCGGCGGGCCTTATTCGACCAGTGCGGGGCTACCCTTACCCTCGCTGGTCTCTGCGTTTGGCTTCTTGCGGGTACGGATTTCAGGTGCATATTCAAACGCGAGTTCTTCGCCCTCGAGGCGCACTTTTACAATTCCACCTTGCGCCAGCTTGCCGAACAAGAGCTCGTCGGCTATGCCTCGCTTGACGTTCTCCTGGATGACGCGGCCAAGCGGTCGAGCGCCAAATGCGGGGTCATAGCCCTTTTGCGCCAGCCAGCGGCGTGCGTCCGGCGAGAGTTCGATGGCGACGTTGCGGTCTGCCAACTGTTCCTCGAGCTGCAGGATGAATTTGTCGACCACGCGCTCGACGATCTCCGGCGTCAAATGCGCAAAACCGATGATAGCGTCGAGCCGATTACGGAACTCGGGCGTGAACAGTCGGTTGATCGCCTCTCGATCGTCGCCGCGGCGTGTTGCGCGCTCGAAGCCGATTGGCGGTTTCGCCATTTCCGAAGCGCCCGCGTTCGTTGTCATGATCAAGATCACGTTGCGGAAGTCGATCGACTTTCCGTTGTGATCGGTGAGCTTACCGTGATCCATCACCTGGAGAAGGATATTGAAAAGGTCGGGATGAGCCTTTTCGATCTCGTCGAGCAGCAAGACCGCATAAGGATGTTGGTCGACCCCGTCGGTGAGAAGCCCGCCCTGGTCGAATCCCACGTAGCCCGGCGGCGCGCCGATGAGGCGTGATACGCTATGGCGCTCCATATACTCGGACATGTCGAATCGGATGAGTTCGACGGAGAGCGAGTGGGCGAGCTGGCGTGCAACTTCGGTCTTGCCCACCCCCGTCGGTCCGGAGAAGAGATAGCAGCCGATCGGTTTCTCGGGCTCCCGTAAGCCGGCGCGCGCAAGCTTGATCGCCGACGAGAGTGCCGCGATCGCCTGGTCCTGGCCGAATACCATCCGTTTCAAGTCGATTTCGAGATTCTTGAGCACGCTTTTGTCGTCACGGCTCACGTTTCGCGGCGGAATGCGCGCTATCTTGGCGACAATGGCTTCCACGTCCTTGACCGTCACGGTTTTCTTTCGCCGGGTCTCGGGCATGAGCATTTGTGCTGCACCCACCTCGTCGATGACATCGATCGCCTTGTCCGGCAGCTTGCGATCGTTGATATAGCGCGATGACAATTCGACCGCGGCACGGATTGCGTCGATGGTGTAGCGCACGCGATGGTGCCGCTCGTAATACGGTTTCAGGCCCTGGAGAATCTTGATCGAATCTTCAAGCGTTGGCTCGGTCACATCGATTTTCTGAAAGCGCCGTACGAGTGCGCGATCCTTTTCGAAATACGTGCGATATTCCTTATAGGTCGTCGAGCCGATGCAACGGATCGTCCCGCCCGCGAGTGCCGGCTTCAGGAGGTTCGACGCGTCCATCGACCCTCCGCTCGTCGCACCGGCGCCGATCACCGTATGGATCTCGTCAATGAATAGGATCGCGTTCTTCTGGTGCTCAAGCTCGTTGATGACGGCCTTGAGGCGTTCCTCGAAATCACCTCGATAGCGCGTGCCAGCGAGAAGCGAGCCCATGTCGAGGTTGTAGATCACCGACCCTCGCAGGACGTCCGGTACCTCGCCTCGCACGATGCGGCGCGCCAATCCTTCCGCGATCGCGGTCTTTCCGACGCCGGGGTCGCCCACATAGAGGGGGTTATTTTTCTGGCGACGACAAAGGATCTGAATCGTTCGCTCCACCTCGGCTTCCCGGCCAATAAGGGGATCGATTTTTCCCTGGCGCGCTTTCTCATTGAGGTTGACGGTATAGCTGCCGAGCGCATCCTGCCCCCGACGCCCGGATTTCTCCGTCGACGCTTCCTCTTCGGCGCCATGCGGCGCGCGAGTTTGGCTATGACCGGGCACTTTGGCAATGCCGTGGGAGATGTAGTTCACGGCATCGAGCCGCGTCATGTCCTGTTCCTGAAGGAAGAACACAGCATGGCTTTCGCGCTCTGCGAACATCGCGACGAGCACGTTGGCGCCCGTTACCTCCTCGCGGCCCGAGGACTGTACATGAATAGCGGCCCGTTGCAGAACTCGCTGGAAACCGGCCGTCGGCTTCGCGTCCTCAAGGCGCGTCGTGACGAGGCTCGAGAGTTCGTTGTTGATGTATTCCCCGAGGTCCCGGCGCAGTCGATCGACATCGATCCCACACGCACGTAGGACCGCGACCGCATCGGAGTCCTCAGAGAGAGCGAGGAGGAGATGTTCCAGTGTTGCATATTCGTGGCGACGCTCATTCGCGAGGGCCAGGGCACGGTGTAGACTTTGTTCGAGATTGGGTGAGAGCATTCGTCTTAACCTATCAAGCTGGGGAACACGTTATTCCTTTTCGAGCGTGCATTGAAGCGGATGCTGATGCCGCCGCGCATAATCGATCACCTGATTGACCTTGGTCTCAGCGACCTCAAATGTATATACGCCGCATATGCCCACTCCGCGACGGTGGACGTGCAGCATTATTTGAGTGGCATCTTGACGGCTTTTCGAGAAGAAACGCTCCAACACGTGAACGACGAACTCCATCGGCGTGTAATCATCGTTCAGCATCAGCACTTTGTACAGTGCCGGCTTCTTGGTCTTCGGGCGGGTCTTGACGACAATACCGGTACCCGTCCCGCTATCGTCATCGGATTTGCGCGTGCTGCTCATGTCCGTCGCATGATTATACGCCAAGCATTGCCGCTACCGCCCATGATATTTGATTCCGGCCGGAGGCAAAAGCCTTCGCGAACAGCGTTAACGTTAATTGCCTCGAATAAAATCAATGCAGGCGGCAACATCTGGAAAGGGAACGGACGCACGGTTTCTTTTTCGAGCGCGGACCGACCGCGCAAAACGAAAGGCCCGCGACGGAGCCGCGGGCCTCCTTACGATAGAGATCGCTCGAGGATCGAATTTACGCAGCCGCCGGTTTGAGGAACTTCTCGACCGATGCGTTCACCTGCTCATGAATTGGGCTGAACGCCTCGTTCGCAACCTTCACGCCGATTTCACCGAGCTTCGTACCCTGCTCGACCCACGAATCGAACGCTTGTTTCGCGAATTCCGACTGCAGCTCGACCAGATCGCGCAGCGTCTTCACGCCAAACAAGGCCTGCGCGTTCGAAACGGACTTCTCGATCGAAACCTGGCTGTAGCTCGCGACTTCCTTGCCGAATGTCTCGAAGCCCTTGACGATGACCGTCGAGGCCTTGACGAATGCGTCGACGTTGTCCTTGCCGAGTGCGCTGATATCGTCGTAGCTCTGGAATGCGGCGGTGGTCGCCTTCTCGAAGTGCTCCTGCGTAGCTGCCAAAGCCTTCTCGTACTGCTTGCTCGCCACGTCGGTCGATGCCCTGACCACGGTCTCGACCGTCTGCTTGCCGGCCTCAACCGCAGACTCGAGCGGTTGAGTGAACCTTTCGGTCTTGGTCTTCGTCGCCATGTCACAATCTCCTCAAATGAAAGCGTTAGGGGTCATGCCACGGGAAAAACCTTCATAGGGTCCCGCTTCATCGTTCATGCTGCACTGCAGCAACGCTGGAAATATAAGCATTGCGCGATGTCTGTCAAGGATTTTTGTGCAGTGCAATAAAGGCTCATTCTGCATCGCACCATTGCCCGATTTGCATGCTGAGGCCCGCTCCGTCGCCATGTCGGGAACCAGGACGCGGTTCGCATTTTTCGAACATCTTGGAATTTTGCAAAACTCGATAGAGGAAATGCCGGTCAGGCGCGGCGACTGTTACATCTGGTAAGCACTGGCTGTCACACTGACTTAATACAGTAAAATCTTTTAAGAATTGAACATTTCGGGTGGACACCGAGTCTACCATTCCATAGAATCGCCATAATTTAGACAGGGTTTCATTGGGCAATTACGAATTATTAACGCAACGGGGCGAGAATTCGCCGAGGCTAAGACGGGAGATCGGGTCATGATTCGGGGTCGGCTGCTGACTACTAGCATTGGTGGGCTGACCTTACTTGCTGCCCTATCCCTGGCAAACGTTGCTGCAGCGAAATATGAGTCCCTCGTCATGGACGCGAAAACAGGGGCCGTGTTGGAGGAATTCAACGCGGATGCCCGTACTCACCCCGCGTCGCTCACCAAGATGATGACGCTGTACTTGACCTTCGAGTCGCTCGAGCGGGGACAACTTCAAAAGAACCAGAGCCTTCGCGTTTCGGCGCATGCCGCCGGTCAGCAGCCCTCAAAACTCAATCTTACCACGGGCGAGACCATCACGGTCGAGCAAGCGATCTTGGCGCTTACCGTCAAATCTGCGAATGATGCGGCGGTTGTGCTGGCGGAAGCCGCGGGCGGAAGCGAGTCGGCATTCGCCCAAGAGATGACCCAGAAGGCACGTGAGCTCGGTATGACCGAGACGACCTTCCGTAACGCCTCTGGCCTACCCAATCCTGGCCAAGTGACGACCGCGCGTGACATGGCGAAACTTGCGCGCGCATTAATAAGGGATTACCCGCAATATTACTCGTATTTCAGTGCGCGGGAGTTCACCTTCCAGGGCACCGAGATCCCCACGCATAATCATGTGCTCGTGGAATATGAGGGGGCGGACGGCCTAAAGACCGGCTACATCCACTCGTCGGGATTCAACCTCGTCACGTCGGCCGTGCGAAATGGTCGCCGCCTTATCGGTGTGGTGTTGGGCGGCCAGACGAGTAGCCAGCGCGACCATGCCATGATGCGTCTTTTGGACAACGGCTTCGCCATGCAGATCCCTGCGGTCGAGGCTACCTATAGCCCGACCGGGGACGACGAGTCCGCTAAGGCAGCTGCCAAGACCGCTGGCTCGGCTGCGTACATCCGGCCGACGTCGCCGGTGGCACCTGCAATCGCGACAATGGAAGACGACAGCGCGCCACAAGTCGGCAACGATCAGAATGGTGCTGAGCTCGGCGTCGAATTGACCTGGGGCATTCAGGTCGGTGCATTCGGGAAACTGGCCTTGGCCCAAGCTGCGGCCCGACGTGTGCAAACTGCCTACCCAAGGCTCGCCAATGCGGTCGTCTCGATCGGCCACGTCAAAACACAGCGCGTCACCATCTACAGGGCGCGCCTCGTCGGCTTGAGCGAGAGCCAGGCGCGACAAGCTTGCAGCTATATTCAGCACCACAAAGGCTCCTGCCTGCTCGTCACGCCAGGTGGCGACCGCACAATCGCCCAAGTCGTGCAATAGGTAGCGCCCGTCTAGCCTTTTTCCTTCAGATGCGATGAATAGCGATCCCGCACGGCCCAGCGCTTGACCCAGCGCGTGCGCCCGCGCGCGAGGTAACCCGCCTCGCGGAACGCTGCCATCCACAGGGACATCACCCGCAGAAAGGCCCGCTTGTGTCGACGTTGCCACTCGTCGAGCCGCCAGCCGCCGCGTCGCAGCGAGACATGCCCGTCGCATAGATAGACCAAGGCGTGTTGGGTCTTGCCATCAGTCAGTCGCACCACGCACCGACGCAGGTAATAGTTCCGCCCTTCATAGTGGCAAAGGCGCGCCAGTTCCCGTCGGCTGATGCCCCGTGCGAGCACGCCGTCAACCACAACTCCTTTTCTCGCCACCAGATTCGGCGCTGTCGAGTGGCGTTTGGCCATTCGACGATAACCGCCAAGGCGCGCGGGCACGAGGGCAAGTTCCTCCGCTGCCTTCCCAAGGACCATGCGACGCACATCGGCGTCGATCAGCGTCCCATAGAAAAAAAGATCCATTGCATCCCCGACACCCGGCGGCAGGCGTTTCGCGCTAGATAACGGACACTTCGACCTTGCTTGCATTAAGTTCGGTCTTGAGCGCCGATTTGAGCCGCTCCAGCCCTGCAGCCGTCCGCGCCTCACAGCGCGCCACCAAAACTGCCTGAGTATTGGACGCCCGCAGGAGCCACCAGCCATCCGAATTCCGCACGCGAACGCCGTCAATTCCGCTGACCTCCATTCTCGCGGCCTCCAGACGCTCGCGGACCTCCTCGATCACCGCGAATTTTCGTTCCTCGCTGCATGGAATGCGCAGTTCAGGCGTATTGAGGACGGGCGGTAACCGGTCGCGCAGATCAGCTAGCGTTGCGCTGTCGTGGGCAATGACGTTCAAAATGCGCACAGCCGCATAAAGCGCATCGTCATAACCGTAATATCGGTCAGCAAAGAAGATATGGCCGCTCATTTCACCGGCAAGGGGTGCGGCAGTCTCCGCCATCTTTGCCTTGATGAGCGAGTGGCCGGTTTTCCACATAATGGGCTTGCCGCCCATGCGCGCGATTTCGTCGAATAGCACTTGGCTTGCCTTGACGTCAGCGATGATCGTAGCGCCGGGGACGCGATTCAGCACATCCCGCGCAAGAAAGATAAGGAACTGGTCGCCCCAAAGGATGCGTCCCTTCCCGTCGAGGATGCCGATGCGGTCGCCATCGCCGTCCAATGCGATGCCGAGATCGCAGCCGTGAGCCAGTACAGCCCCGCGCAATTGTTCGAGATTCTCGGGTACGGTCGGATCGGGGTGATGTGCTGGAAAAGTGCCGTCGATCTTTTCGTTCAGCAGGATATGCTGACCCGGCAATCGCTGGGTAAGACGCCTCATCGCTTCGCCGGCCGAACCGTTGCCGGCGTCCCACGCGACTTTGAGTTGCCGTCCGACCTCGACATCGGCCAGGAGCCTTTCGATGTATGCATCGAAGATCTCCTTGTCGACCGCAACACCGGAGCCCTCGACGAAATCTCCCGCCGCGGCGATTGCGCCGAGTTTACGGATGTCCCCACCATGGATCGCGACGCCTTTTAGCACCATCTTAAAGCCGTTATATTCAGGCGGATTGTGGGAGCCCGTCACCATGACAGCCCCATCGCAACCGAGATGCTTATTCGCGAAATAGAGCATGGGTGTCGGGCCCAAACCGACACGGAAAACATCGACGCCGGTCGACACAAGGCCCTCGGCAAGCGCGGCCGCAAGTTCGGGCGAACTCAATCGCCCATCGTAACCGACGGCAGCCGTCCGCCCACTCTCCCTGCGAATCGATGTGCCGAATGCGCGACCGAGAGCTAGGGCGTCGTCTATGGCGAGTGTCTCCCCCACGACACCGCGAATATCGTATTCTCGCAGGATGGTCGTCTTGAAGGCATGGGGTTTCATGGTGCTGTCCGATCGTTTGTCGGCATCAGTCACGGTTCGGCCGGCCGACTGAGGTGTAGTGGAAACCGGCGGCCCTCATTTCTGCGGGATTATAAATGTTGCGGTAGTCGACCACGATCGGCGACTTGAGCAACGACTTCATTCGCGCCGGATCGAGGGCGCGAAATTCGTTCCATTCCGTTATGACAGCGAGGGCGTCGGCACCCTTCATGGCGTCGTAGGCGTTTTCGCACCAAACGAGCCCGTCGAGTAGCTTTTTCGCTTCCGTCATCCCTTCAGGATCGAATGCTCGCACTGTGGCCCCCGCGCGCTGAAGGGCCGGCACGATATCCAAGCTCGGGCTTTCGCGCATGTCGTCGGTATTGGGCTTGAAGGTGAGGCCGAGCACGGCGATGGTCCTGCCTTCGACCGTGCCCCCGCACGCCTCAATGAGCTTGCCCGCCATCCTGGCCTTGCGCTTGGAATTGACGTCGGCCACCGTTTCGATCAGGCGCATGGGCGAGCCTGCTTCACGCGCCGTGCGGACGAGCGCGAGGGTGTCCTTGGGAAAGCATGAGCCGCCATATCCCGGTCCAGGATGGAGAAACTTTCGCCCGATCCGCCCATCGAGCCCGATGCCGCGGGCGATATCGTGAACATCCGTACCTAGTCGTTCGCACAAATCTGCTATCTCATTGATGTAACTTATTTTCATCGCAAGAAAGCCGTTCGCTGCATATTTTGTGAGTTCGGCGGTCTCAACATCGGTAAAGAGGATCGGCGTCTCGATGAGAAATAGCGGACGATAGAGCGCGCGCATGAGGTCTCGCGCGCGCTCGCTGTCGGCACCGATAACGACCCGGTCGGGGCGCATGAAATCGTTGATCGCGGAACCCTCGCGCAGGAACTCCGGGTTCGAAACGACGTCGAATTTCGCATCGGATCGTGTCTCCCCGACGATGCGACGGACTTCGCGGCCGGTCCCAACCGGTACGGTGGATTTCGTAACGATCACCGTGTAGCCGTCGAGGGCCGCGGCGATTTCCCGGGCGGCCTCGTATACGTAGCTCAAATCGGCGTAGCCGTCGCCACGCCGGCTCGGCGTGCCGACCGCGATGAAGACGGCATCGGCGCCAGTGACTGCGGATGCGAGATCGGTCGTGAACTTCAGCCGTCCGTCCTTTGCATTACTCTCGACCAACGCCTCGAGGCCCGGCTCGAAGATCGGGATTTTGCCGTCTCTCAGTCGCTCGATCTTCTGCGCATCCTTGTCGACGCACACTACATCGACGCCGAACTCGGAAAAGCACGCGCCCGAAACCAGCCCGACATAGCCGGTGCCGACCATGGCGATGCGCATGTGAGCCCCCTATTTCGATTCTTGTCCTGGCCAGCGCCTCAACGTACGACCTTCGCCTTGGGCGCCAACATCTCGGCATAGCGGAGAAGCACGTCGCGCGCAGCCGAGCCTAGGTCGCGGTGGTTTATGGCGAACGCGATGTTGGCTTCGAAGAAGCCGACTTTGTCACCGCAATCGAATCGCGTCCCTTGAAAGCGGAAGCCATGAAAGGGTCCAAATCCGATCGTCCGGGCGAGCGCATCGGTGAGTTGAATCTCCCCGCCCGCACCCACCTCCTTCCGACCGAGGTGCTTCATCACATCCGGCTGGAGTATGTAACGCCCGATGATGGAGAGCGTGGAGGGAGCCTTTTCCGGCGCTGGTTTTTCGACCAGGCCGCGAACCTCGACGAGCTGGCCGCGTTCCATGACGATATCGAGAATCCCGTAGCGGTTGGTGTGACCACGTGGGACGTCCATGGCGGCAACCATATTTCCGCCGATCTCGACATGCGCGTCCATCATCTGCTTGAGGCACGGCGTCTCGGCGAGCACGAGGTCGTCCGCCAAAAGAACGGCGAACGGTTCGTCCCCGATCAAGTCGCGCGCGCACCAAACCGCGTGGCCCAGACCCATGGGCTCTTGCTGACGGGTGTAGGCAACCTGGCCGGGCTTCGGCAGCCAGCGGTGCAAGATCTCCAATTCGACGGCTTTCCCGCGCTCGCGCAAAATGTCTTCGAGCTCATAGGAATGATCGAAATGGTCCTCAATCGCCGCCTTGCCGCGGCCGGTTACGAAGATGAACTCTTCGATCCCGGCCGCCTGCGCCTCTTCAACCGCGTATTGAATCAACGGCTTGTCGACAACCGGTAGCATTTCCTTGGGCATGGCCTTGGTCGCCGGCAGAAATCGGGTGCCTAGGCCCCCAACGGGGAAGATGGCTTTGCGTACGCGCTTGGTCATACTGTGCTTCTCACGGATGAAAGGACGCCATCGGCCGAACGTCTTGGGAGAATGCTCGAATTTCGATGTCGGGGGAATTTTGTGCCACAGGGCGATCCAGGGTGGCAACCCGGTCGACGTTGCCGTCTCTCATTCCCCAAGTAAAACAGCCTTGGCCTGATTGAGTTTGGCGGCAATATAGGCTGACCCACCCTGATCGGGATGATTTTTGAGGATAAGGCGGTGATAAGCCTCCCTGATCTGGTCCCGGCTCGCACCTTCTTCAAGGCCAAGCATGTCCAGCGCCTCGTTCCGCGTCATAGCACTTGAGCCGCGATCGCCGACGCCGGCGTCACCGGATTCACCTGAAGCCTCGCCCGCTCGCGCGCGCTCGTCCCACTCAGCGCCGAACCGACGTTCGAGATAACTCTCGAGGAGCGGCACGGATTGGGGGTCCTCGCTGTGGCATTCGGCGAGGACCGCCATGAGTTCGCTTCGCGAAAGCGTGTCAAGTTCTCGCCCAGCGAAGGCGCCTTTGAGCACACTCCCCGAAACGCCACCGGTTTCATGGTCAAGCGACATGCGCAGCATGGCGGTTTCGACCTGTGAGCGCCGGCTGGCCGAAGACCTTGCACTACCCGTGACCCGCTCACGTAATGCTCTCCAGCGCAAAAAGAACGGCAACCCCGTGCTGACCGCGGCAAGCACAATCGGCCAGCGGCCGGATATCACAAGATAAAGGCCAAGACACACCGCCGCGGCGACGCCGCTGTAGCGAACCCCTTTGACCAATGCGCGCGGATCGGCAGCGGTGACCCAGTGCGCGAGCAGCAGCAGGGTCAGGAGGAACGCGACGCCGAGCGCAAAATACGCGATCACCCGCATCACCTCCCTTTTTGTCGTTCGCCGGCCTCGTGCGACGGATTAGAAGTTTCCAAGTCTTTGGCGGCAGCCACGCTTAGCAATTTCACATCCCAAGGCCAAACTCGGTTCAATACATTGTTCGTGTGGCTTGGAGTCCGAAATCCGCTCTCGGCCGCGCACCTGCTTAGGGCGGTTTTCGGATTCGCCATGTTAGCGTACTTGGTGCGTAAGCTGCAGCACGAGGCCGCCGCGCTCCTTGCCGTAATGCTCGAGGGCCCGGCGGCCGCCGGCCGCATAGACCGCAACAGCACTGAGCAGGTCCCGCAATTGCTGGGCGCTCGATGCGTCGAAGGCGCAATAGGCGCCATG
>DASPOR010000165.1 GCA_035625915.1 Alphaproteobacteria bacterium
CGCCGCGTCGAACCATTCAATGGACCCTGATGCACCGCGCTTGGCCGAAGGACGGAGGTATCGGCGAAGTGGAAATACGCACGGTTCCCTTTCCCTGCACTGGCATTGTGCCAGCCATCTGAAAACAGAACGTTAAGGGAGATTTCGCCGGGGTTGGGCGGCGGCGTGTGTGCCGGCTTAAATAACGAGGAAGTCTTGTATTATAAATCGGCTATTTTCTTGACTTTTCCGATCACGGGATGCACTTATCCACCAGAATTCTCGTACAATATCAAGATATACGATTGAAAAAGGTAAAATTATGCTGAAAATCTACGTCATCCATGAGAACGAAGCGTGGACCGCACCCCTGTTGGACGCACTGGTCCATCTACAGGTTCCCCACGAATCCTGGCATCTCGACCGGGGCTTCTTCGATCTCGGCGCACCCCCGCCCAAGGGCGTCTTCTATAACCGGGTCAGCCCGTCATCCCACACGCGCGGCCACCGCTTCGCCCCGGAATACACGGCGGCGGTGCTCGCCTGGCTCGAAGCCCATGGACGGTGCGTGATCAACGGCAGCGGGCCATTTCGCCTTGAGCTCAGCAAGGCAGCCCAATACGCGGCACTTGAGGCGTTTGGAATCGCCGTGCCCCGCACGCTGCCGGCGGTCGGGCGCGCGGAGATTGCGGCGGCGGCGCGGCGGCTCGAAGCACCCTTCATCACCAAGCACAACCGGGCTGGCAAGGGACTTGGCGTGCATCTCTTCCGTAGCGTGGAGGCACTCGAGAACTATCTCGACGGCAGCGGCTTCGAGGATTCGGTCGACGGCGTCACGCTGATCCAGCGCTACATCGAAGCACCGGCACCTTACATTACGCGCGTCGAGTTCATAGGTCGGCGATTCTTCTACGCCGTCAAGGTGAACACGTCCGAAGGATTCGAGCTTTGCCCCGCGGATGAGTGTCAGGTGGGCGACGTCCTTTGCCCGACGAACGATAATGCCAGCTCGAGCGCCAATCGCGCGGGTGGTGCGAAATTCCAGATCCTGCAGCATTTCGATAGCCCGCTCATCGAACGCTATGAGCGGTTCATGAGTGCCTATGGAATCGAAATCGCGGGCTTCGAGTTCATCACCGACTCGGCCGGGAATAGCTTCACCTACGACGTCAACATGAACACGAACTACAACGCGGAAGCTGAAGCGGTGGCGGGCCGGCACGGAATGAAGACGCTCGCGCAATTCCTCGCGTCCGAATTTGAAAAATGCCGCGACGATGTCGTGGAGAGTTTCGCCGCCTGACAGTTTATTCGAGACAAATTCGACCGGGGCCGCGCACGACATCCGCCCCTGCTACCGGATCTCGCATATCTCGCCGAACGAGAGCGATCCCGCCCCGATCAACTCGGGTTCGAATCCGCGTGGAGATTATTCACGCGGGTGCGCAATTCGCTGATCAGGCCGTCAAGGCCGGAGCGCTGGATGACGGAGGCGAATTCCTGGCGCTGCGTGAGGGCCATGCTCACCCCCTCGACGACGACGTCGATGATCTTGAGCTGGCCCTTGATTTCGCGGACACGCCACGCGGCCTTGAGCGGTTCGCCGTCAGGGCGCTTAATTTCCGTCTCGACGAGCGCGTCACTGTCGGCAAACGGTTGCGCGTTCACGATGGCGAACGTTTCGCCTTTGTAAGCGCCGAGGCGCCGGGCGTAGCTATTGAGCACCCATGTCGAGAAAAGCTGCTGATATTCCTGCTGCTGTTCCGGTGTCGCGGTATGCCAGGAATTGCCGAGGACGAACCGGCCGATGAGTTCGAGATCGAATCCTTCTCGCACGATTTTCTTGAACTCTTCCTGATGCTGCGGTGCTTCGGATTCATTGTATTTCGCGAGCATCACCACGGCGCGATTGCCGAGATCCTGTACAAACTTCGACGCTTGTTCGGGCGAGGTGTGTACGTCAGCTGCACGTGCGGAAAGAGAGGCAAAGCCGAGGAATAGAAGAAGCGTGACAAACGGTGTGAGCAACCTAGTGCCTATCATCGTGACCTCCGCATAGTACCCCGACGTTTCTTCAACGTGCCGGTTTTCGCAACGCCAGAAATACGTCGCAACGACGATTCCCCTGCGCGGACTGCCGATCTACCCCATCGTCCGAGTGCTTGCGCATGAATGTGACGGCCGATTGTGGCGTCATCAAGTCTAGCGCCGAGCCCGAGGCAGATTCGCCGGCGATATAGCGGCCATGAGCCAAGACTCATCCTTCAGTGCCAGTCGGAAAGAATAGGGGCACATTTTTGATTTCGAATGAAAAAGTCCTGCTGGGACTCCCGATCGCGACGAGCGGCTGCCACAGGTCGTGACAATTTCAAGCCCATGGTGCCATGGGCAGGTCCGATGCCGACCAATGCCCCATGTCCGTGTTGAAACCGATATCGCGATGGCACACGTCATTCCGACGACGCGTCGCCGGCGGTGGTGGCCCCACCGGCAAATTGTCGGTTCTGTGCGCGCAGGGATTCGAGAAGCCCGTCGAGCCCTTTGTTCTGCACCACCGCAGCAAATTCCTGGCGCTGCGTAAGCGCCATGCTGACACCCTCGATAAGCACATCGATGATCTTGTAGCCTCGATCTCCCGAGCGCACACGCCACCCTGTGTCGACCGGCTCACCGTTCGGCCGCCCGATCACACTCGTCACGAGCGCATCCGTGTCGGCCATCGGCTGGGCGCCGGTTATCTTGAAAGTCTCCCCGGAGTACGCGGCCAGGCGCCGAGCATAGGTGTTGAGGACATAAACCGCGAAGAGCTTGGAGTATTCGGCGCGCTGCGCGTCGGTCGCAGTTTGCCATGTACGGCCGAGGGCAAATCGGCCGATCGTCACGAGATCGAGCCCCTCGCTCAGAAGTGCTCGTACCCTTTTTTCCTTTTCCGCTTGGCTGAGCGACGTATCGGTCAGCGTTTTCATGGTGCGCGAACCGATATCGTCGATGAATCGCTCGGCGCGTTCCGGCGATGTCACGTCCGCGGCCGAGGCCGCGCACGGTGAAAGGATCAGGAAACTCGCAAGAACGGTTGCGACGAGCTGTCGAACAGAAATCATGACCAGATCTCGCTCTCGAACCGCCCGACCGGAGCGGAGACTGTCGTGAAAGCGCCGCATGTTGTCACCGCGCGGGCGCGGAGGCAACAGCTTGTTGACGTCAGCCGATCTCGCCCGATACGCGCGCTATATCGAGAGGGCCAGCCGCCTTCGCGTTGGTTCGCCGTCCCTTGCGGCGGGCGGCGGCCAGTTGGATCACGCGAACGGTCTCATGCCATAGCTCAAACGACTGAAGCCGGTCGGGGGCGGTCCATGCGACTTCCGCCGCGTCGTCGCCGGCGACCGCCTCGCCCGCCCGCCATTCCGCGATAACGTCGACCAGCGTGTAGTGATACTCGACCGCCCCGGCCTCGTCCCTTGCAATGGAATCGATCACCGCCACGGTCTCCCCGATTTCCACGTCGAGGCCGGTCTCCTCCCGAACCTCGCGCCGAGCAGCCTCTGCCACGGTCTCGCCCGTCTGCTGCATGCCGCCGGGAATACTCCATTGTCCCTTGCGCGGTGGCTTGCCGCGCCGGACCAGCAACACCTTTTCCCCGCGAAAGACGAGGGCGCCGACCCCGACGAACGGTCGTTCCGGATAGCTCCGGTTCATCGGATCTTCGCGCGAAATGTGGCGGTGGCCATGACCGCATCATAAAAGGGGCTTGGTTGATGCGGAAGGGCCGGGTGCCGCCGATGCGCCGCCCACGGAGCGATCGCGGGCGTTTTCGGCGAAGGTCGCGTAATTCTTTCATCTTTTCAGGCGCTTTCGGTGTAAATTCAGATTAGCCGATGGCCGCCGCAATGTGTCGTCCGGCGCCAACGGGCCGAAGAGTTGCGGGCGGGGCGCACGATCCGCAAAAAACGAACCCCTCGTGTGGCAAATCCGAACTTCGCCGCATTTGGGGGCGGGACTGGGAGCGAATTTCGGATTCAAAGCCACACGAGGAATATGTTGTTTCTAGTGTGGTATCCGGATTTGAAGTTCCTGAATGCGGATGCCACCAAAATGCAAGGAACTTCAAATTCGCCACACTAAGGACGCACGAAATTGGTGAAAAATGACGCGATCGCCGGTAGTGGGCCGCCGGGCAACGGCCGAGCGGGCGATGTGCGGCTCGATCCTGCGGACACCGCCGACGCGATTCGGGCGGAGCAGATCCGCGTCCTTTATCGAGCACCGATCGCAACGCTCGTAAACCTCGTCAACGCGCCGATCGTGGCCATCGTCGTTTGGAGCGACTATCCCAGATGGGTGCTGATTGCATGGGTGGCCGCATTCTGGATCGTCATTCCGATTCGGGCGGTCCTGTGGCGCAACTATGTGCGCGGCCCCCGCGTACCTCAGTCGACCGACATGTGGGCCCGCCGCTTCGTGATCGGCACAGCCGTCACAGGATGTCTCTGGGGACTCGCGGGTTCCGTCGTGTTCATCTCCCCTCACGAGACCTATCGCGTCTTCGTGGCCTTCGTACTCGCGGGAATGTGCGCGGGTGCCGTCGGATCGAATGCAGTTTATTTTCCCGCGTTGCTTGCCTTCATGGCGCCCACGCTTGCGCCGGCGACAATAGCGTTCTTCCTGAGGGGCGACCTCGTGTCTCTCGGGATGGGTGTCCTTGCGATCGTTTTCGGTGTCGCCTTGGCGCTCATCGGACGCGACCTCAATCGCTCGCTTGCGGACGGCTTTCGCCTCCAGTTCGAGAACGCGGCACTGATCCGGAATCTGACCGTGGCGCGCGATGCGGCCGAGGCGGCCTCGGAAGCCAAGTCGCGATTTCTCGCGCACATGAGCCACGAGCTTAGAACCCCATTGAATGCGATCATCGGCTTTTCCGAAATGTTCGCAGCGGAATTGTTCGGCAAGTTGCCGAACCCGGAATACATCACCTATAGCCGCTTCATTTATGAAGGTGCGCAGCATCTCCTTGCCATGATCAAGGAAATTCTCGATTTCTCGAAGATGCAAACCGGTGCGGTGACGCTTGAAGATGACGCGATCTCGCTTCCGCAATCGGTCGAATCCTGCCTCCAGCCCTTCGCCGATCAATTTCGCGCCAAGGGCCTTGCCCTCGATGTCGACGTTTCTCCGTCGCTTCCCTCGCTCAGGGCCGACGACGTGAGGTTTCGGCAGATCTTGACCTCGCTTGTCTCCAACGCCGTCAAGTTCACCGCGACTGGCGGACGAATCCGTGTTGGCGCAATGCTGGACGGGACCGGGGCCATCGTTCTCTCCATCTCGGATACCGGGATCGGCATGCGGGAATCGGACATTCCGAAGGCGATAGCACCCTTCGCCCAGCTCGACGATTCGTTCGCCAAGAGGCATGCGGGCATCGGTCTCGGCCTGCCGCTCGCAAAGGGACTCGTCGAGATCCACGGCGGCACCTTGACGGTCGAAAGCGAATTTGGGCGGGGCACAACCGTAACGATTCGCTTTCCGCCGGGTCGCACGCTGCCGGCTCCGGCGACTTCCGCCCCGGCGACAAGCGTTTCCTGATACGGTTGTCGATCGAAGGCGTGCGAACTTGCGTGGCGCGCGCTAATGTTGCCGATGGAACGCAATGTCGTTGCCGGCCAGGGTGGGCCGCGGCGACGGCCTGAGCGAGCTGGATGTCATGGCTGAAACGATTGCAATCGAACCGGGAGCGATCGGTCTCGGCGATCTTCGCAAGCTGCTCGAAGGTGCTTGCGCCGAACTGCACGAGAGTGCCTGGCCCAAGGTGGCGGCGGCGGCGGCGACCGTGGCGCGCCTTGCGGCGAAGGGCCAGCCCATTTACGGCGTCAATACCGGATTCGGCAAGCTCTCGACGACGCATATTCCGGATCGCGAA
Organism: Alphaproteobacteria bacterium; assembly: GCA_035625915.1. Lineage (NCBI taxonomy): Bacteria > Pseudomonadati > Pseudomonadota > Alphaproteobacteria > Alphaproteobacteria bacterium. The sequence continues at coordinate 5,894 of DASPOR010000165.1, forward strand.
CTCGCCGAGCTGCAACGCCGCCTTCTCCTGTCGCACATGGCGGGCGTCGGTGAAGCGCTTCCGGACAGGATCGTGCACGCGATCCTCGTGCTCAAGGCGGCGGCCCTCGCCCGCGGCCATTCGGGCTGCCGCCGGCAGGTGATCGATAATCTGCTGGCACTTGCCAACGCGGGTGTTTATCCGATCGTGCCGGCCAAAGGCTCGGTCGGCGCCTCGGGCGACCTGGCCCCGCTCGCCCACTTGTCGGCGGCGCTGATCGGCTTCGGCGAGGTCCGGTTCAAGGGCGTGCGCATGCCAGCCGGGGACGGCCTCGCCCATGCGGGCTTGGTCCCGATGACGCTCGGGCCCAAAGAGGGCCTCGCCCTCATCAACGGCACGCAAGTCTCGACCGCACTTGCCCTTGCCGGCCTTTTCGCCGCGGAGGATATCTTCGCCGCTGCCTTGGTCTCGGGCGCGTTGAGCGTGGATGCAAGCCTCGGGGCCGACACGCCGTTCGATCCGCGCATCCACGCCATACGTGGCCAGCCTGGCCAGATTGCGGTCGCCGGGGTGCTTCTGCGACTTTTGGAAGGCAGCGAAATCCGCCGCTCCCATTTGAGCGGGGACGAGCGCGTTCAGGACCCCTATTCGCTTCGCTGCCAACCCCAGGTCATGGGTGCGTGCCTCGACAATTTGCGCTTCGCGGCCGACGTGATCGGGCGGGAGGCCAACGGTGTTTCGGATAATCCATTGGTGTTCCCCGAACGCGATGAGGTGATCTCGGGCGGCAATTTCCACGCCGAGCCGGTTGCGATGGCGGCGGATGTCATGGCGCTGGCACTCGCCGAAATCGGGGCAATCGCCGAACGGCGCGTAGCGCTCCTGACCGACGCCAATCTGAGTTTTGGCCTGCCGCCGTTTCTCGTCCGCGAACCCGGCTTGAACTCGGGCTTCATGCTCCCGCAGGTGACCGCGGCCGCCCTTGTGAGCGAGAACCGAGCACTCGCAACACCCTCGAGTGTCGACAGCCTGCCAACCTCCGCCAACCAGGAAGACCATGTGAGCATGGCGACCTACGCCGCCCGGCGCACGAACACCATGGCCGAGAATTCGCGCAACATCGTGGCGATCGAGATCCTGGCCGCCGTGCAGGGGATCGAGCTGCGACGTCCGCTCAAATCGAGTGCGCGCCTGGAAGAGGTCGTCTCCGCGGTACGCGCGCGCGTAGGCAGCTACGAGGTCGATCGGCCGCACGCACCCGATATCGCGAGCATTGCCGAGCTCATCGAAGCCGGGCGGTTTCGCGAGTTCGCGGGCATGCCGATATTGCCTTGACGCTGGCTGTCGGTTCGGCGCTCACTCCCGGCAACGAAAGAATCGCATGCTTGGGGAGGCAACGGCGTCATGAAGGTACTGATCACGGGCGGGGCCGGATTCATCGGGCGGATGCTCGCGGAGAAAATTCTTGCCCGTGGCACGCTGACGGCGCCGACCGGCGCGGCGACGGCGATTGACGAACTCGTGCTGTTCGACGCGGTGCCCCCACCCGCACCCCGCAAAGCCCTCGAAGGCCGCGTCAAGACCGTCACCGGCGACGTTTCCGACAAGGTGCAGGTCGATGCCCTGATCGACCGTCCGGATATGTCGGTTTTTCATCTTGCGTCCATCGTGAGTGCGGGCGGGGAGCAGGATTTCGATCTGGCTCTGCGCGTCAACCTCGACGGCGGACGGCATATCCTCGAGGCGTGCCGCCGATTGGGGTCGAAGCCGCGTTTGGTGTTCACCAGCTCGATCGCCGTCTTCGGTCCTCCGGGGATGACGAAGCGCGTCGACGATTTCACGAAAGAGACGCCGCAGACGACCTACGGCGTCACCAAGGCGATTGGCGAGCTTCTCGTCAATGACTACACGCGCAAAGGCTATCTGGACGGCCGCTCGGCGCGCCTGCCGACCGTAATCGTCCGGCCCGGCAAGCCCAACAAGGCTGCATCGAGTTTTGCGAGTGGGGTCATCCGCGAACCCCTCAACGGCGAGGCGTGCCACCTTCCGGTCGCACTCGAAACCGTGATGCCGGCACTTGGCTATCGGTCGATCGTCGAGAACCTGATCCGTCTCCATGAGGTGAGCGGAGAGGCGATCGGAGCCGACCGCGCTGTCAGTTTCCCAAGCCTCGACTTGACGGTTGGCGAGATGATTGCCGGCCTGAAGCGCGTCGCCGCCGGTCGCAAGCTCGGGCCGATCGAGCTGAGGCCCGACGCGGAAATCCAGCGCATCGTCGCCGGCTGGCCGACCGGAACCGCGTGGGCCAAGGCGAAGGCGCTCGGTCTCGTGTGCGATCCCGACGTCGATTCGATCATCCGCGCTTATATCGAGGACTTCCTTGAGAATTGATCGCACGGCGCCGGGCGAGACGTCCGACGCAAGAACAGGTCGATACGCTCAGGAAGGCAGGGAGATGACATGCGACTGAAGGGCAAGGTTGCGATCGTTACGGGCGGGGGTTCGGGATTCGGCGAGGGGATCGCGCGCCGCTTCGCATCCGAAGGTGCAAGTGTGGTCGTCGCCGACATCAACGACCGTGCCGGCGAGCATGTCGCGGAGTCGGTCGCGGGCTCGGGCGGTCGTGCCGACTATATCCACGCGGACGTGACGTTGGGCAAAGACGTCGCGGCGATGGTGGCGCGGGCGAGCGAGCGTTTCGGCGGCCTCGATATCGTCGTCAACAACGCCGGAATGCCCCAACGCAACGGCCCCATGCTCGGCGTCGACGAGGCGACCTTCGACCGTATCTTCGCGGTCAACGTGAAGAGCATTTACCTCGCGGCCTTCCACGCGGTTCCCGTCCTCGAAGGTCGCGGCGGGGGCGTCATCATCAACACGGCGTCGACCGCCGGTTTGCGGCCGCGCCCCGGCCTCGTCTGGTATAACGGCAGCAAAGGTGCGGCGATCTCCCTCACCAAGGCGATGGCGATCGAACTCGCACCCAAGAAAATTCGAGTCAATTGCCTGTGCCCCGTCGCGGGCGACACGCCGATGCTGGCCGACTTCATGGGCGGCGATACGCCGGAGAACCGCGCGCGCTTCGTGGCAAGCGTGCCCCTTGGGCGATTGAGCCGGCCCGAGGACATCGCGAATGCCGCCCTCTATCTCGCCTCGGACGAAGCGGAGTTCATCACGGGCGTTGCCCTCGAGGTCGATGGCGGGCGATGCATTTAGGACGAGATCGGATAGGTCGCGATGCACGAGACAAAACGGCCCGAAGCTTTGGCTCCGGGCCGTCGTTGCGTCAGGCGTCTGCTGCGGCTCAGTCGCGGCGATTGCCGAAGAGCTGGAGCAGCAGGAGGAAGAGGTTGATGAAGTCGAGATAGAGGCGGAGTGCGCCCATCACCGACTTCTTTGTGGCGACCGAGCCGTCGTCGCCCGCGTAGTAGATTTCCTTGATCGACTGGGTGTCGTAGGCCGTGAGGCCGGCGAACACCAGCACGCCGATCACGGAAATCGCGAATTGCAGGCCGCTCGAATGCAGGAAGAGGTTCACAAGTCCGGCGATGATGATGCCGATAAGGCCGATCATCAGGAACGATGCGAAGCCGGAGAGATCGCGCTTCGTCGTGTAGCCGTAAAGACTCAAGCCCGCGAACGACCCTGCCGTGATGAAGAAGACGCGCGCGATGCTCTCGCCCGTGTAAACCACGAAGATCGAGGCGAGCGAAACGCCCATGAGTGCGGCGTAGACCCAAAAGAGCGCTTGGGCGGTAGAGGCCTGCATGGCGTTGATCCGGGCACTCAGGAAGAACACGAGCCCGAGCGGCGCCAACACGACGAGCCAGAAGAGCGGCGTGCCGAAGATCGCGTGCATGGCCTCGGGCGACGACGACACCCCGTAGGCGACAACCCCCGTGAGCGCCAGGCCCGAAGCCATGTAGTTGTAGACGCGCAGCATATAGCTGCGCAGCCCCTCGTCGATCTCGGCGCGTTCGACCGTGCGGGAGACGACGCGGCCTTGCTCGCGAATATCCATTTTCACCCTCATGCGTCATGCGCCGCAGACGCTGCGGCGCGCATTTCCATACCCTATTTTGGCTTTGCCGTGGCGAAAATCAACTGGCTCGACTCGGATTTCCTTGTGCATCAGGCGACTACGGGTGACTAGCCCTGGTACAATGCGTTCCGAGGAACGCGCAAAGACTATTCGTTGCGCAAAAGCGGGGCCGGCCGCTGGCCAAGCGCGCGCCAAGTCCCCGCGAAGCCGAGGACAAGGGTGAGGACCGAACAGCCGAGGATGGTCAGTGCGACAACGCCCGGAAGGAATAGCCAGCTCCCGTGCATGACCCGGGTCACGACGAGAAATGCGGCAAGGGTTCCGATGCCGGCGGCGACCGCCGCAGCCGCTGCGCCGAGGACGCCGTATTCGATTGCGAAGGTGGCGAGCAGCGTGCGGCGCGTAGCCCCCAGCACCTTGAGGACAACGGCGTCGTAAGTTCGCCGCTTATGCTCGGCGGCGATCGCACCACCAAGCACCAGCGTTCCGGCGATGAGGGTGAAGAGTGCCGTGAGCCGTACCGCGGCACTCGCTTTGCCGAGAATCTCTGCCACGGCGTCGAGCGCGTCCTTGACGCGAATTGCCGTGATGTTCGCGTAGCGGTCCGTGACCGCACGCAGGATCGGCTCCTCCGCCTCCGGCGTCGCCATCGCCGTCGCGATATACGTCTTGGGCGCACCGTCGAGCACGCCGGGCGAGAACAGCATCACGAAATTGATTCCAAGGGTGGACCAGTCGATCTCGCGCAAGGACGCGATGCGCGCCGTCACTTCGCGCCCCAGGACGTTGACCGTCAGCGTATCGCCGATGCCCAAGCCGAAGTCCTTCGCCACCCCGGCATCGAGGGAGACGAGCGGCTCGCCGGAATAATCGCTCGGCCACCATTTTCCCGAGACGACGCGCGTGCCGCGCGGCGGCGTTGCCGCATAGGTGAGGCCCCGATCGCTGTCGAGCACCCAGGCCGAACGAGGATTCGTCCGGGCGCGGTCGGCCTCCACACCGTTGATCTTCGTGATGCGGCCGCGCAGGCTCGGCACCTGCTGAATGTCGCCGGCCCCGGGCACGCCGCGCACCGCCGCGTCGAAGCCCGCGAGTTCGTCGGGCTGAATGTCGATGAAATAGAATGCCGGTGCGCCCTGGGGTAGCTCCTCGCGCACTTCGCGCGAGATGTCGCCCTCGACGAGACCGACGGCGACGAGGAGCGTCAAGCCGACTCCGAGCGAGAGGACCACGCTCGGCGTGGGTGCGCCCGGCCTGTGGAGATTGGCAAGGGCAAGGCGCAGCGTGGGCCGCCCGCCCATTGTCGCTGGCATCCGGCTTGCCTGACGCGCGAGGGCCGCGATCGCCCATGCCGACAGCCTGAATGCCGCCAAGGTCAGGATTGCGCCAAGAACGAACCACCGTGCGACAGGCTTGTCCTGAGCCGATAGCACGGTGAGTGCGGCAAGTGCTGTGCCGGCCGCGATGAGGGCCAATGCATAGCCAAGGCGGGGCCAATGGCGTAAGGGCGCCACGACGTTGCGGAAAAGATGTGCCGCCGGCACGTCGCGCGCCCCGGCGAGCGGCCAGAGTGTGAAGGCAAGCGTGGTCAAAAGGCCATAAGCCGCGGCAAGAGCGAGGGCTTGCGGATATATTCCAACATGCGCGACGACAGGCAAAATCTTCGCCACCACCCCCGAGAGAAGGAATGGCACGGCCGCACCAAGCGCCAACCCTAGCGCGATCCCACCCAATGAAATCGCCAGCATCTGAATCAGATAAATCCGAAAGACGAGGCGGCCCGGAGCACCCAGGCATTTGAGAATCGCGATCGTCGCCGCGCGCCCGTCGAGATACGCCTTCACGGCGTTGGCGATGCCGACCCCGCCGACAAGAAGAGACGTAAGGCCGACAAGCGTGAGGAAGAGTGCAATACGATCGAGGAATTGCTGGAGCCGCGGTGTCGCGTTGTAGAGGCTTCGCGCATGCCAACCCGCGTCGGGAAAACGGGCCGAAATCTCGTCGAGCCAAGCGCGTGTATCGACGGCGGGTGGGAGCTTCACCCGATAGTGATATTGCACGATGCTGCCCGGCTGGATCAGACCGGTCGCGGCCAAGCTCGCGCGGCCGACCATCAGGCGGGGCCCGAGGATGAAGATGGCCGAACCGCGATCGGGCTCGCGTGCAAGGGCTGCGCGCAACTCGAAAATCGCTTCGCCGACCTTGATGCGCGCGCCGAGCTTGAGGCCGAGGGCGGCCAGCACGTCGCGGTCGGCGACCGCACCCCACGCACCGTCTATCAACGCGAAAGCATCGGCGGGGCGAAGGGGAGGTGCGAGTTCGAGTGCGCCGTAGAGCGGATAAGCGTCATCGACCGCCTTGAGTTCTACGAGAATGCGGCGGCCCGTACCCTCGGCGGGATCGGCCGCACGCGTCATGGCCCTGAGATCGGCCACCGTCGAGACGGTTCCCGCCTCGGTGAGTGCTGCATATTCCGCTGCACTCGCCTCGCGGTGGCTGAGGGTCAGGTCGGCATCACCCCCGAGGAGTGCGCGCGCATCGCCCTTGAGGGCGGAATCGACCGCAGCCGAGAGCGAACCCACGGCGGCGATGGCGCCAACGCCAAGGGCGAGGCACGCAAGGAAGACGCGAAAGCCTTTGAGGCCGCCGCGCAATTCCCGCCGGGCGAGGCGCAGGGCCAACCGAACGCCATTTATATCGCCTTGGCCGGCGCCGCCATGACCTTTGGCGGGCGGGGATGAGAGGGAATTCATCGTCCCGCGGTAGCCCTCACCGCGACACGGCCGTCTTCGACGATCCTGCCATCCGCGAGACGCACGATGCGATCGCAGCGCGCGGCAATCGCGGGATCGTGCGTGATCAGGACCAGCGTCGTGCCGCGCCGGTGGTGAAGTGCAAAGAGCAACTCGATGATCGCTTCGCCGGTCGCGAGATCGAGATTGCCGGTCGGCTCATCGGCGAGAAGGAGGCGCGGCTCGGTCGCAAATGCGCGCGCAAGGGCTACACGCTGCTGCTCTCCACCCGAGAGCTGGCCTGGGTAGTGACCGAGGCGAGGGCCAAGCCCGACCGCATCGAGCCCGGCCTCGGCACGCACGAAAGCGTCGGCAACGCCCGCGAACTCGAGCGGGATCGCCACGTTTTCAAGCGCCGTCATGGTTGGGATGAGGTGGAACGCCTGAAAAACGATGCCGACATGATCCCGTCTGAATCGCGCGAGCGCGTCCTCGTCGAGCCCGGCAAGTGAGGTTCCCGCGACGACGACGCTGCCGCGCGTGGGTCGCTCCAGCCCGGCCACGAGCATCATCAATGAGGTCTTCCCGCTCCCCGACGGGCCGACCAGGCCAACGGTTTCGCCCGAGCCGACCGTGAGGTCGACGCCGCGCAGGATGTTGACGATGCCCGCGGCACTCGCCAACTCTAGATGGAGATCGGCCAGTTGGATCATCGGGGCTTCAGGAAGTGCGGATTTTGGCATGTCGGATTATATCCGGAAGACGATGAAGCGGCTTTTCCGCAGCACTGGAGCGGGCGGGCCGCCTCGAAAATGGCGTGACCCCGGATATTGGTCGCAAATGGCGTATTTCAACATCTTGATACTCTTCTGCGCTTTCGCGGCCGGGCTGGCGCTCGACACGCAGGGTGTGCAAGCCAAGCCGGCCGCGCGCGTATTAGCACTGGGAGACAGTATCACCGCGGGCTATGGCCTCTCGGCTTCGGAGAGCCTGCCGAGCAGGCTCGAGGCAGCACTGCGCGAGGGGGGCCATGCCGTCGAGGTGATCAATGGCGGCGTTTCCGGCGACACGACCGCAGGCGGATTGGCGCGGCTCGATTGGATGCTCGCCGACCATCCCGATCTCGTCATCGTCGAACTCGGCGGCAATGACGGCCTGCGCGGCCTCGACCCCAAGGAAAGCTATGCCAATCTCGACAAAATACTGACCAAGCTCGATGAGGCCAAAATCAAGGTGCTGCTTACCGGCATGTTGGCGCCACCCAATCTTGGCGCGGAATACGGGCGCGAGTTCGATGCGATCTTTCCCGAGCTCGCGAGGCGCCACGGCTGCCTCCTCTATCCCTTCATCCTTGACGGTGTCGCGGCCAAACCCGAACTCAACCAATCCGACGGCATCCACCCCAATGCCAAGGGGGTCGAGGTCATCGTGGGCCGGCTTGCCCCTTACGTCGAGCGGGTCTTGGGCGGTTGAGGCGGTGGCTGCCGACAACCGACTTTTCGCAGGCCGCGACATGGGGTATTTGACGCGCAATCGAACGAGTATCCCCGACCCGCCGGCGAGCCGGATGCGGCGAGTGCGTGTCTCGACGCGGAACGAGCGGGCCGGGTGCTGGAAAGGACCTTACCCATGATCCGCCTCTTCGTCGGTCTCGAGCTGCCGGCCGAAATGCGGACGTGGCTCTCGCTGCTTCGCGGTGGAGTGCCCGGGGCGCGCTGGGTCGATCCCGAGAACTACCACGTCACGGTCCGCTTCATCGGTGAGGTGGACGAAGGACGGTTCGACGACATTGCCTCGGCTTTATCGCGCATCCGTGCCTCGACATTCGACCTGACGCTCGAGGGCGTCTCGACGTTCGGCAAGGAAAGCATGCCGCACACGCTTTGGGTCGGCGTGCGCCGCAACGACACGCTCCAAGCCCTGCACGCCAAGGTCGATCGTGCGCTCGTCAATATCGGTTTCGACCCGGAAGGCCGCAGATACTCGCCCCATGTCACCATCGCGCGCCTCAAAGTCGCCGCCACCATGCGCCTCGGCACCTTTGTCGCCGCCAATTCGCTCTTTCGTGCGGGCCCGGCGCCGGTCGACGGCTTCGCGCTCTTCTCGAGCTTCCTTTCGCGCAATGGGGCGATCTACCGGCCGGAGGCCCGCTATTCATTGGCCGGTGGCGTTCCGGAAGGAGAGGGGGATGAAGGCTTGGGCGTGGGCTTGGAGGATGGCGTCGAGGATGGTGCTGCCTGAGCCGGCGATCCCGCTTGCGGATCGGCGGTGCGCGGGAAGCGAATCGTCCCGCCCTCCTCGACCGCCTGGACGACGCGAAGGGCGATGACATCGAGCAAATCTTCATCTTCCGGATCGTCGTTGATTGCGATCACAATCACTGTCTTGGTCGCCGGCTCGTAAAGCAGCATGTCGTTGTAGCCCGGCGAGGAGCCGGTATGGCCGTAGAAGGTGATCCCCTCGATCCGGAGCCGCTCGACGCCAAGGCCATAACCGCTGCCCGGTGCGGCATCGTCGTCGGACGCGTCCACGAAATCGAGCATTTCATTGAGGCGGCGTTGTGACAACAACCGGCCGCCGAAGAGCGTGCGGGCCCAAATGACGAGATCGCCTGCATTCGTCACCATGCCGCCGTCCGCACCGCCGAGGGGCCAGGGATCGTCGGTCACGTCGACTCGACTGCCGTCGTCGCCGAGTTCGGAATAACCGTGGGCGAGCTTGTCCGCCGGCACTCGCTCCTCGCTCGCGAACCAGGTATGCGTGAGGCCGAGCGGCTCGAGGAAGTGGCGGCGGATCTCGGCCACGACAGAATGTCCCGTAACGTTTTGGACGACCAGCGACAGCAGCAGATAGTTGGTGTTGGAATAGTCGTAGCGTGTGCCCGGCGCCTCAAGGAGCTGGCTCGGCACGTAGTCGAGCAGCTCGGAGAGCGTCCACGCCTTCGCGCTGTGCGCGTGGACCGTATCCAGGAAATCATCGGTGATGTAGTCGTCGTAGCCCGAGGTGTGATTGAGAAGCTGGCGCAGCGTCACCCGCTCGGCGTTCGGCACCTTGGGCAGGTAACGGGAGAGCTTGTCGTCGAGATTGAGCAACCCTTCATCCGCCAGTTCGAGCACAATGGCCGCGATGAAGGTCTTTCCGATACTCGCAGCCTTGAATTCGATGTCCGGCGTCATCGGTGCTGCGGGCGCCACGCGGGCGCGGCCCGAGGCCTGAACGATCGGGGTCTGACCCTCGCGCGCCACGCCAAGGACGATGCCCACGCTCTCGTCTTCTTTGATCGTGGAGTCGGCGAGCGCCTTGAGCCGGGCCGCGAGATCGTCCGCTCTGGCGGTGCCGGCGGCCACGAGGACGACAAAAAGGCAGGCAGCCGCTCTCGTCCAAATCCGGCCCGCCGCCGGAGCGAAAGATGCGGCCCGCCGAGGCCGCTCGCCGCGTAAACCGAGTCCTGGACGAGCCCGTAGAGAAAATAGGTTGCGAAATCCCAAGCGTGCCAATCGGCTTCGGGCCGTTGCCGACGGACCGAACTTGCGCTCAATCCCGCCGGGTTCGTCGTGCAATCGGTCGTTAATCCCCATGCGGCCTTCTGAATATCGTATGCTACGGGTGTCGCTATAGGACCACTATAGAACCACTGTTTCGCCATGAGTATTCCCCGTTTTTCCCACCGCAGCGGAGGCGCCATCGTTGTCCTGACCGGTGCGGGCGTATCCAAGGAGTCGGGCCTCGATACCTTCCGCGATCCGGACGGGATATGGTCGAGGGTACGAATCGAGGATGTCGCAACACCGCAGGCGTTCGAGCGCGACCCTCATCGCGTTCATGCATTCTACAATGCGCGCCGGCGCTCGCTCGTCGGCGCCGATGTGGCGCCGAACCCCGCACATCGCGCACTCGCCCACCTCGAGCGACACTGGCCGGGCGATTTCCTTCTGGTGACCCAGAATATCGACAACCTGCATGAGCGGGCGGGCAGCCGAAAGCTCATCCACATGCACGGCGAATTGCTGAAGTCCCACTGCGGCCACTGCGGCGAGATTTTCGCGTGGGAGGACGATCTTTCGGTCGCATTGGCGTGCAGTGGCTGCATGCGAGCGGGCGGGCTCAGGCCGCACGTCGTATGGTTCGGTGAAATGCCGTTCGAGATGGAAAGCATCTATGCCAGCCTCGCCCGTGCCGCACTCTTCATCTCGATCGGCACGTCGGGCAACGTCTATCCCGCCGCGGGCTTCGTCCAGGAAGCGCGCGAAATCGCCGATGCCCATACGGTCGAGCTCAATCTCGAGCCGTCGGAGGGCGCTTCCCTCTTCGCGGAGCAGCATTATGGGCCCGCCAGCGAAGTGGTGCCGCGTTTTGTCGAAATGCTGCTGGCGACGTCATGAATGCCGAGGAGTCCTTTGACGCCCTCCTCGCTCGCGTGCGCGCTTGTCGCGTTTGCGAAGAATACTTGCCGCTCGGCCCGCGCCCCGTTCTCCTCGGCCGCCCTTCGGCGCGGCTTCTCATCATCGGCCAGGCCCCCGGCACCAAAGTGCACGAGACGGGGATCTCATGGAATGATCCTTCGGGCGACCGCCTGCGCGAGTGGCTTGGGCTCGATCGCGCTCAGTTTTACGACGAACGACGTATAGCACTCGTCGGCGTCGCATTTTGCTATCCGGGCCGGCTGCCACGGGGCGGGGACGCCCCGCCGCGGCCGGAATGCGCGCCACGCTGGCACCCGCCGCTGCGGGCGGCTTTGCTCAATATCGAACTTACGCTGCTCGTGGGCCAATACGCCCAGTCCTATTACCTCGCATATCGTTGCAAGCGGAATATGACCGAAACGGTGCGTGCGTGGCGCGAATATCTGCCTGAGTTCATCCCCACGCCGCATCCGAGCTGGCGCACGACGGCTTGGCTCAAGCGCAACCCCTGGTATGAGCGGGAGCTTGTGCCCGAATTGCGCCAACGGGTGCAAAAGCTCGTTCGGAATGCGTAGCGTCGCGCGAAATCGACAGTGGGGCAACGGGTGCTGGCCGCTCGCGCAAATGGTTGACCGGCGTATGCGCCGTGGGCGAAACTCGCGCGGGGCTAGAATCATGAAAACGGTTTTTGCGAGCATTTTTTGTCTGGCAATTGGGGCCTGCGCTAGCGCCGATACCCAGCCCTCGGCGTCAACGAGCGCGGCACCCGGCACACCGCCTTCGCGGATCCTCGAAAGCGGGGCTGCGTGCGCGCCCGAGGCTTATGCCTATTCCGGCGTGCTCGTGCTCGCCGACCAGCTCGGCGACGACGCCGACATACTGGAGGCCTCACTCGTCGATCTGCGCCAGCAGCTCGCAGATTGCTTGAGTGACCCCGAGCCGGACCTCCTCCTGGTCGCCAACCGCAAGCGGCTGCAATCGCGCTCCGATTGACAGCACAGACTAGCCAGCGCGCAAAAGGATCAGGGCCGCCGAAGCTGCGAGCGGGCTCAAGGCCGTCGAGGCGATCACAAGTGTGGTGGAGAGGGTTTCCTTGACGCCGAACTCTGCTGCGACGATCGAAAGCAGCACGCCGACGGGCGTGCAAGCGCCAACCACGAGGAGTTCGATGAGCTCCCTCGGCAAATTCAGGAAATAAGCCGCGACGAAGGTAAGGAGAGGGGCGGCCCCCAGGCGCAGGACGAGCCCGAGCCCAAGGCCGCGCGTGGAACTTAGCGGCCGCGCCGCGCAGAGCTGCGCGCCAAGCGCAATCAACGCCATTGGCGTGAGGGCGCTGCCGCAAATCCTGAGCGGAAGGCCGATCGGCTCGGGCAACGCCAGACCGCTCATCTTGATTGCGAGGCCCAGGATCACCGCCGGCACGAGTGGGGTGCGAAACACTTCCCTCGCAAGTCGTCCGATCCCGACCTCGCCGCGCCCGAGTAGGGGAACGCCCACGATCAGGAGAAGTGTGGTGTGAAGGCTGACCATCACTGCCTGCTGGGGTACCACCGCGACACCGAAGGCGAGTTGGACAAGCGGGATGCCATAGTTGCCCGAATTCGGAAATGCCGTGCCGAGTGCCACGACGGTGCGCGCACTTTCGGAAAGGCCTGCGGCCGTCGCGGCAAGCCATCCGACGGCGAGAAGGACGAAGAATTGGCCGACGGTGAACCAGGCGGCCGCGCCGACGCTTGCTAACGGTACGGGTGCTGTCGCGAGGTTGTAGACAAGAAACGAGGGCAGGACGGCATAGACGACGATTCGGTTGAGCGTCACGACGTCGACCGAGACGCGCTGTCTGAGGAGGTAACCGACCGCGATCAGGAGCACCATCGGGATCGTGATCCCGGTCAACACGTCGAAAAGCAGGGTCATGGACGAGAACTCCGCCGGCGCCCTGGCGTACTCGGTCGCCAGGGCGTGCTGGAAAAGGAAAGGTGGATCGCCGCGGCGGGGCCGGCCCTATCGATCCCCGGCCGGGTGCTTGCGGATAATGGGGAGACGCAACGTCGACCTTAGATTTCCAGGAGCCGCCCGAAGCCGGGAACCGGATCCTTGTAACCGGCGAGGCGCAGGCTATGCCAGGCCATGGCGTGGTTGCTGGAGGTCACCGGTTTGCCGAGTTTCGCCTCGATCGACGCCACATGCTCGGCCAGCCGCACGCTCGTGCACGAGACGAAAACAGCATCCACGGCCGGGTTCCGGCCAAGCTCGAGCGCTGCCGCCTCGACCGAAGCGGGTGTTATCCGGGCAACTTCGTTGTCGTATTCATTGTTGAACGAGCCCATGACCGGGACAGCGACGCCGCGCGCCTCGATGTAGCGGCGCATCATCCGATTGATTTCGTCCGCGTAGGGCGTCAACAGGGCGATGCGCCGAGCGTCGAGGGTCTTGAGGGCCACGAGGGCGGCGGTGATCGGCGTCGTGCAGGGAACATCCGGCCGGGCTTCGCGGATGCGGCGGAACACCGTCTCCTCTCCGATCACCATGGCGCCCGAGGTGCAGCCATAAGCGATGACGTCGAGCCGCTCGCCGGGTCGGATAAGTGCCGTCGCGTCCTTGAGGCCAACCTCCATCGAGGCCAGCATTTCCGGCGTCACTCGATTGCCGCTCAAGATGCGGCTCTCGTAAAAAGCAACGCCGTCGAGGGCGAGCATCTTGCGCCATTCGTGCTCGATCGTGTGGTCGGTCGCAAGCACGATGAGGCCGATCGCGGCGCGCGAGGCGATGCCTGCGTCGAGTTCGAAGGGGAGATGCATCCGGTTGACGAGAAGGCCGTCACTCTCCGCCGATGCCCTCAATGCCTGGCTCATGATGCGCTCCTTCGCCCTGTAACGATGTGCCCAGTACCGTCGTCCCTCATGACCGTGCCTGCGGCCGTCAACCCGTCGCTCGACGGGGCCACAACCTCGACCACTCACAAGCAGCGGTCCGAAATTAACCATCTGCTAATCAGATGCGCCATAATGCCGCATAACGGCCGCCTCGAAAAGTGTTGTGAGGCCAATGCTTCCTCGACTGTTTCACCGATCCGTCGCCGCCCGGAGAGCGCTCGAGTGCAAGGCGGATGAGCGGTGGTAGAAAAATTGTGTCAGCCGTGAATTTTTTATTGCATTCAAGGACGGGATACCTCATATCGACCGGGTTCTCGTGCCAACCGAGACATCTTCTGGTTTGGGGGAGTGTGAAATGTCCACGACTCGCTTCAAATTGGGGATGGACTTGGGGCTCGCGCAGCGCACAGCGAAGGCATCGGCGCCAGCGGTTATGCCCGACTTGTCCAGAACCGCGGCCGGTGCAAGCCCGGCGATTTTTATTGCTGACGACGATGCGCCGAAGGACTACTTCGTCACGCGCAACGGCAAGACTTTTGCCGGCACCCATCTGATCGTCGATCTTTCCGGCGCGGGCCATCTCGACGATGTGCCGTATATCGAGCGCGCGCTGATCGAGGCGGTCGAAGCGGCGGATGCGACTCTCCTCCATATCCACCTTCACCATTTCACGCCCAACGGCGGCGTCTCCGGTGTGGCGGTGCTGGCGGAATCGCACATCAGCATCCATACCTGGCCCGAGCGCGGCTTCGCGGCCCTCGATATCTTCATGTGCGGCCGGGCCAATCCGCACAAATCGATCCCGGTCCTCGAGCGAGCCTTCAAGCCCGAATCGCTCTCGGTGCAGGAATTTCTGCGCGGCGAAGTTCAGGGCGAGGCGGTCGCGGCTGAATAGACGACCGCTTTTGAATTCCGATCGCGGCGAGCCGGCCGAGCACCGTTGGCCGGCTCGTTTCGCGTCTGGGCTTTGCACCTGACATATCGTTTGCACGCCTTCTCGCACTGGTGCAGGTTATGCTCGCAAGTCCGATATGCCAGCGCCTGCATTCGATGCGCGCGTTGCAAAGGTCCGGGGCCGATGACTTGGTCGATTGTCGCTCATGACGCGAAGACCGGCGCATTCGCCGTCGCGGTTACCACGCGATTCTTTGCAGTCGGCGCTTTGTGTCCCCATGTGCAAAGCCACGTCGGCGCGGTCGCGACCCAAGCCCTTATCAATCCGCTCTATGGGCCAAGGGCATTGGCCCTGCTCTCGGACGAGGTCGATCCGACCGAGGCGATTCGGCAGCTCGTGGCACCGGACGACGGCCGCGAGGCGCGGCAGCTCCACATGATCGACCGGCGTGGCCGGATCGGCCAGCACACGGGCAAGAATTGCATCGGCTGGTGCGGGCATCTCAAGGGTGAGGGTTACGCCGTTGCCGGCAACATGCTTACGGGTGCCGCCGTCATCGAGGAAACCGCAAAGGCCTACGAGTCCGGCAAGGCGCTTCCCTTCGCCGAACGGCTGATGGTGGCACTCGGCGCGGGCCAGGTTGCGGGGGGGGACAAACGCGGCAAGCAGTCCGCGGCTTTGCGCATCCACACGAGCGAAACCTATCCTGCCCTCGACCTGAGGGTTGACGACCATCCCGACCCGCTCATCGAGCTTCGCCGCCTTTATGAGGTGAGCAAGCAAATCTTCCAGCCCTTCATGAAGTTCCTCCCGAGTGCTGCAAATCCCGCGGGGATCTACGACCGCGCCGTGATCGACGCCGAGCTTGCCCGGATCGCGGCCGTGAAGGGGTGAGGGGCCGATCCGCGATGGCGCTAGCCCCCCTCGAGCGGCGGGACAAGGGCGGAAGCGGCACGCCTGCGCTTCTCGACGTGCGCGACCTCAAGACCTACTTCCGCACCGACGAGGGTGAGCATCGCGCCGTCGACGGCGTCTCCTTCTCGGTTGCCGCCGGCCGAACCCTCGGCATCGTCGGGGAGTCCGGGTGCGGGAAGAGCGTCACGTCGCTCACGATCATGGGCCTCGTCCCGTGTCCGCCCGGGCGGATCGCCGGTGGCGAAGTGTTGTTCGAAGGCCGGGACTTGCTGAAGCTTCCGCAGGACCGGCTCAGCGAACTGCGCGGAAACGACATTTCCATGGTCTTCCAGGAACCGATGACGTCGCTCAACCCGGCCTTTACCGTGGGCGAGCAGATCGCCGAGGCGATCCGGCGCCACAAGCGCGTTCCAGCCCGTGAGGCGCGCGAGCGCGCGATCGAGATGCTCCGACGCGTGCGCATTCCGGCTGCCGAGCGGCGATTCGACGACTATCCGCACAAGCTTTCGGGCGGCATGCGTCAGCGGGTGATGATTGCCATGGCGCTCGCCTGCGACCCCAAACTTCTGATCGCGGACGAACCGACAACCGCACTCGATGTCACGATCCAGGCCCAGATCCTCGACCTCATGCGCGAGCTTCGCGAGGCGTTCGGCACGGCGATCGTCATGATTACCCACGATCTCGGCGTGATCGCCGAAATCGCGGACGAGGTGATCGTGATGTACGCGGGGAAAGTCGTCGAGCAAGCGCCGGTCGCAACACTTTTCGAGGACCCCCAGCATCCCTATACGATCGGGCTTCTCGGCGCTCTTCCGAATCTGCACGACGACCAGGCACGGCTCGCCACGATCGAGGGTGCGGTGCCCAATCCGCTGGCGATGCCCGAAGGCTGCAGCTTCAATCCGCGCTGTCCATTCGCCGATGGGGAATGCCGCAAGGCATCCCCCGCCCTTGCCGAAGCCGCACCCGGCCACCTTGCCGCCTGCCTCAAGGCGCCCCTTGCGGAGGGTGTCCGGTGACGGCATCCGTTCCGCGTATGGAGCACGCCGGCGGTGCCGCACCGCTTTTGCAGGTCGACGGCCTCGTGAAGCATTTCGCGGCACGCCGGGACATTCTCGGCCGCGCACGCGGTGCGATCAGGGCGGTCGACGCGGTCGATTTCAGTGTCATGCCGGGGGAGACCCTGGCGCTCGTCGGCGAAAGCGGGTGCGGCAAGTCGACGACGGGCCGTCTCGTCCTACGGCTCATCGAACCGGATGCCGGCGCCATTCGCTTCGACGGCCTTAACGTCCTGGGGCTGACGAGTGCGGAAATGCGCGCACTCCGCCGCAACATGCAAATCGTCTTCCAGGACCCCTACGCATCGCTCAACCCGCGCATGACCGTCGGCCAGATGCTGGCCGAGCCGCTAGCGGTCCACGGCTTGGCCGCGGGGGCCGAGCGGGAGGAACGTGTTGCGGAACTTCTTCGCGTCGTGGGCTTGGCACCCCATCATGCCCGGCGCTACCCCCATGAGTTCTCGGGCGGCCAGCGTCAGCGGATCGGCATCGCCCGAGCACTCGCGGTCGAGCCCAAACTTCTTGTCTGCGACGAGCCCGTCTCGGCCCTCGACGTTTCCGTTCGGGCGCAAGTCGTCAACCTCCTCAAGGATCTCCAGTCCCGGTTCGCCCTGAGCTACATCTTCATCTCGCACGACCTGGCACTCGTGAAGCACATCGCGGACCGGGTCGCGGTCATGTATCTCGGCAAGATCGTCGAGCTGGCCCATAAGAATTCGCTTTTCGCAGCACCGCACCATCCATATACCCAGGCGCTTTTGTCGGCGATCCCGCTGCCCGAGCCGCGACATGTCCGTCAGCGCATGATGCTCGAGGGCGACGTACCGAGCGCCCATGCGGTTCCACCCGGCTGCCGGTTCCATACGCGTTGCCCTCACGCACAGGAACGCTGTCGCACCGACGCGCCGGCATTCAGCGATGACGGCAGCGGGCATTTCACCGCCTGCCATTTTTGGCGCGAAATTCCAACACCACCCGGGCTTGCCGCTCATGACGGCGACCAAGTGCGGAACGCACGGCTCGAGCGGCTTCAAGCCTATTTCACCCAAGGCAAAATCGAGGGAAGCAGCGTATGATCGGCGGCATCGGAAGTTCCTCGCGATGCGACGGCGAGGCCGCCTAGATCAACCCGGGAGGCAGCGGAGTCCAACGAGAACACAGGGAGGCATGCAATGCGCGGGATCGTTAAATTCGTCGTGACCCTTGGCCTTACGGCGGCGCTCTTCGGCACCGCCGATGCCAAGACGCTGCGCATCGGGCTCGCCGAGGATCCGGACATCCTCGATCCGACCTTGGCGCGCACGTTCGTGGGGCGCATCGTGTTCGCCTCGCTCTGCGACAAGCTGTTCGAGATCACGCCCGATCTCAAGATCGTGCCGCAGCTTGCGACCGGATACGAATGGTCGGCGGACAACAAGACGCTCACGATCAAATTGCGCCAGGGTGTCGTGTTCCATGACGGCGAGCAATTCGACGCCCAGGCGGCGAAATTCAGTCTCGAGCGCCATCTCAACATGCAGGGCTCGAACCGCAAGGCTGAAATCAGCGCCGTGCAAAGTGTCGACGCCGTCGACGACAATACGATCCGCCTCAACCTCTCGAAACCCTTTGCACCGCTGCTCGCGGCCCTGACCGACCGCGCCGGCATGATGGTTTCGCCCAAGGCCGCCCAGGCGGAAGCCGGGAATTTCGGCGCCGCCCCCGTGTGCGCCGGCCCCTACAAATTCGTCGAGCGCGTGGCGCAAGACCACATCACCCTGGCCAAGTTCGACAATTATTGGAACAAGGATGCCTTCCACGTCGACCAGGTCGAATTTCGTACGATCATCGATAACCCGGCTCGATTAGCCAACCTCGAATCCGGCAGCCTCGACATGATCGAGCGCCTGCCGCCGACGGACGTGCCGACCGTGCGCAAGGACTCGAAGCTTCAAATCGCAAGCATCACCGAACTCGGCTACCAGAGCATCGAGTTCAACACCAACAACGGACCCATGGCGCAGAGCCCGATCGGGCAGGACCCGCGCCTGCGCGAGGCATTCGAGCTTGCAATCGATCGAGATGCGCTCAACCAAGTCGTCTTCAACGGCGAGTTCACGCCGGGAAACCAGTGGGTCGCACCCGGGAATCCTTATTATGCCAAGGATTTTCCAGTTCCCAAACGCGACGTCGAGAAAGCCAAGGCGCTATTGAAGGCGGCGGGGCATCCCAATCTCGAGGTCACGATGATGACGCCGACGACCCAGGAACCTCAAGCGGTCGCCCAGGTCATCCAGGCCATGGTCAAGGAAGCGGGCATCGACCTCAAGATCCAGTCGGTCGAATTCGCGACTTCGCTCGATCGCGCCGAAAAAGGCGATTTCGAGGCCTACCTGATCGGCTGGAGCGGGCGGAGCGATCCCGACGGCAATATCTACAATTTCGTCGCCTGCAAGGCTCCGCTCAACGACGGGCACTATTGCAACCCCGAACTCGACAAGGTTCTGGACGAATCCCGTGCGTCGAGCGATCCGGCCGCCCGCGCCAAGGTCTATGAAAAGGTCGCCGCGATCGTGCTGAACGAGCGGCCGTGGATTTTCCTTTACCATCGCAAATGGATTTGGGGCTTGACCAAGAATGTCGACGGTTACACCCCCTACCCCGACGGTCTCATTCGCCTTGCCGGAGTGAACTTGAAATAGGACTGGCAGTGGGGGTTCCGCCGACAGGGGCCAGCCCGAGCGAAGCCTTCGGCGTCGCCGCCAGGCAATTCCGATGATCGCTTTCCTCGCCCGCCGTCTGCTGATCGCGATCCCGACGCTTTTCTTCGCTTCGATCATCGTCTTCGGCCTCCAGCAACTCCTTCCGGGCGATCCTGCATTAGCGCTTGCGGGCGAGGATCGGGACCCGGCGGTGATCGCCTATTTTCACGCCAAGTATCACTTGGACGAGCCGCTCCCCGTGCGCTACGGCCTGTGGGTGAGGGACGTCTTTCGCGGCGATCTCGGCGAATCGATTCGGATCAAAGAGCCCGTGGGCAAGCTCGTGCTCGAAAAGCTGCCGGTGACGCTCGAGCTCGGCACCGTCGCGTTTCTGATCGCTCTTTCGATCGGCATACCCGCAGGCATCGTCTCCGCCGTCCGCAGGGGCACAGTGTGGGACTACGGCGCCAATGTCTTCGCACTTTGGGGCATCTCGACGCCGAATTTCTGGCTCGGGATCATGCTGATCCTCCTGCTCTCCGTCGATCTCGGCTGGCTGCCCGCATCGGGATTCGTCCCACCCTCGGAGGACCTCGCCGAAAACCTGCGTACGATCGTCATGCCTGCATTCGTGCTCGGCAATGCCGTCGCCGCCGTGATCATGCGGCACACGCGAAGTGCGATGCTCCAGGTGTTGAGTGCCGACTACGTTCGCACGGCACGCGCCAAGGGTCTTCCGGAGCGCGTTGTGGTGCTGCGCCACAGCTTGCGCAACGCGCTCATTCCCGTGATCACGCTGGGTGCGCTCGAATTCGGCCAGCTTCTGTCCGGTGCCGTGCTCACGGAGCAGGTCTTCACCATTCCCGGCTTCGGTAAGCTGATCGTCGATGCCGTGTTCAATCGCGATTATGCGGTCGTGCAGGGTGTCGTGTTGGTCACCGCAACCATTTACATCTTCCTCAACGTTTGTGCGGACTTCGCCTACTTCCTGGTAAATCCGCGCCTCAGGGCCTAGTGGCGATGACGACCGTCCAGCAAGCGAAAAGCCGAGGGCTGCAGGAACTGAGCCCCTTCGGTCAGGCGATGCGGCGGCTGCTCCGACACCCGAGCGCCGTGTTCGGCGGTGCGGTGGTCGTGTTCTTCGTCGCGATCGCGATCGCCGCCCCCTGGGTCTCGCCCTACGACCCCCTCAAGACGAGCTTTTCCGCCGTGCGCAAGGCGGCGACGCTGGCGCATATCTTCGGCACCGATGAAATCGGCCGTGACGTATTGAGCCGCGTGATATTCGGCGCCCGCGCTTCGCTACTCGCAGGTGTCGTCTCGGTTGCGATCGCGGTCGGGCTCGGCGTGCCGATCGGGCTCGTCTCCGGTTACGCCGGCCGATGGGTTGACGGCATCCTCATGCGCATCACGGACGCCATGCTGGCCTGCCCGTTCCTCATTCTCGCGATCGCCTTTGCCGCATTCCTCGGACCAAGCCTCACCAACGCGATGATCGCGATCGGCGTCTCGGTCATGCCGATTTTCATGCGCCTCACTCGTGCCCAGACTCTCTCGGTCAAGGTCGAGGACTATGTCGAGGCGGCCAAGGCGCTCGGCAATCCCCATTGGCGCATTCTCCTGCGTCACATCCTGCCCAACGTATTGCCGCCTCTGATGGTGCAGGCGACCCTCGCGATCGCGCAGGCGATCATCGCGGAAGCGAGCCTCTCCTTTCTCGGACTAGGCCAGCAGCCGCCGGCCCCCAGTTGGGGCAGCATGCTCAACACCGCCAAGAATTTTCTCGACAACGCGCCGTGGATGGCACTCTGGCCCGGCGTCGCAATCTTCCTCGTGGTGCTCGCGTTCAATCTGCTCGGCGACGGCCTGCGCGACGCACTCGACCCTCGGCGCAAGTGATGCGCCGGGCTCAGGCGGAATCCTCGAAAAGATAACCATCCTGTAGTAAGTCATTTTGGTAACGCCTACTAGATATTGTGTTACAATAAGGTGGGATTGCTGAGGCGCTTCATGTGGAAGAAAAGAGAGCGGCGAGCGGGCTGTATGTTCTTGCTGATTGCGTCGGCGAGTGCCTCTCTTTGGCTCGCCGGCTGTGCAAATGGCTCGGATAGCGCAGGTACCCCCAGCACTTCCGTATCCGGGGCCGCGCAAGGGGGTCAATTTGCCGGCGTCGCCTTGCCGTCGAGCTATACGCTCGACTCCGGCAAGAGCCTTGCCCTTGGCGTCGGCGAGCGTTGGATCGGGCGGATCGTCTTCACGAGCAGCACGTCGAGCCGCGATATGTTCGATTTCTACCGCAGCGAAATGCCGAAATTCGGCTGGAACGAGGGGGCCGTGGTGCAGTCGGAAACGAGTATCCTCACCTTCGATTCGCCTGCAACCGAGCGGACAGCCATTGTCCAAATCAGTTCACGTACGCTCGGCGGCGCCTACGTCGAAATGGTCGTATCGCCCACCGCATCGAGTGCGGCCGGGTCCAACACAACTCAAGGTTACAGCAACAATTCGTCCAGCCGGCCCGTCCCCGCAACAAAGCCGGCGGCCCGACCGCCTGCCGTGAGCGCTCAACCGTTGCAATAACTTCCGGTCGTTCTACAAAAGATTGTATGTCGCTGGCGCCGCACAATTTCCTGGCACCTGGAGCCTCGAAATTCGCGTGCGGCATGCGTCAGAGTAAGTTCAGGCCACTCGCTCCATGCGAATGTCACAAATCTTTTCGATTGCCTCGTGCAAACAGAAAAAATTAGTGCCAGAATTATGATAGTTGGCTTGCTGAGGATTTGTCATGTCCAGGGAAATCTTACGATTTGCCGCGCAAGGCAATATCGAGGTTGACACGACAACGCGAACTCTCCGGGCCTCATCGAAGAGGGTGTTGACGTATTTCGGCTTGAACGGCCGCAAGATCACGCCGAAGGAGGCCAGTCTCAGGAAGAGGGCGCGGCGCGATCTTGAAAGCTTTGTGAGCGAGCGCTTTGGCGCGGGCAAGCCGGGTTGGACGTGGGTCGGCCCGGACGGCAGGAAGATCAAGGCCTGAGTTCCGTGTCGTAACGCGGTGTTGCAACACCGGGTTGTCTTACCTGCAACCGAGTTCGGGTGTTGATTTGGCCGCAAGGCCATTCGCGAGTCGAGGGTTTCAGGCGCAGTACGCTACCTAGAAGGCCGCGTTCACGTTATTGAAATCGGCGATCAGCGCATTGCCGATTGTGCCCAATACGGCAAACAACACGGTCGCGATCAGGAGCGCGATCAGGCCGTATTCGATCACCGTGGCGCCGGACTCGTCGCGAAGAAGACGGCTCATCAATCCACCCATGCCACGCTCCATGATGCAAGCGCCCCGCCGCACGCTCCGCGAATCGATTCCTGTGTCCACCAATATTGCTACAATAAAAGTTTATATTCAGTAAATAAAGAATCGGCAATTTTCCTGAAATTGTCTCGATATTTTTCTAAAACTTTCGAAAATGTCTAATATTCGTGCCATACGCACGCTTTTCGACCGACAATGCGACGACATAAGGGGTGCGCCACCGCACCTCGCTATAAGACGATTTACAGCGAGGCCATGAGTGCGGCGAATTCCTCGGGATACGCGATACCGGCGGCGATCGAGAGAGCGGCGAGCCCGATGAGAAGCAGGACCGCGGGTATCGCTTTTCGCCGGACCGACCCGTGCCGTGCGTGCAATTCGCTTGCGACCGGCATGTCGCGCGGCACGGATGCAGCCGGCGGAACGCGTTGGGTATGGGAGTGTGTCGCGGTTTTCATCATGGGCTGCCATTTCGTTCGTTGGCTTTTGAGCGAACGAGCGCCGGCCGCTGCCGGGCGGGGTCGATCGGCCGGTACGGTCCCGCCCTTTAATGTGGCGAATTTTGGATTCGCCACACGAGGTGCCGAAATCGCTATGCCAAGTATCGAACGGATCGGCGCGCAAAGATGTGAGGCCGTTCACAACCTCGCCAAACGAGGTTCCGAGTCTCTGGCCGTGAATGTTCGAGGGTTCGCGGCGCGATGGGTAAGTGCTGCGGATTTCCGGCCGCTATCGCGTTGCCTGCTTACGGGCGGACGACGCGAGATTGATTTGCCGGGAGCGGTCCCGGCCAGTCGCGTTCCGCTCCCGACTGCGAACGGTCGATCGTGTCAACGCGGCCCGCGGTCGGGCCCGGAACCCGATACGGGATAAATGGCGAAGGTGGTCTTGCCGGCGTCCGTGCTTTGGTTACCCGCGAGATATGCTGAGTTCGCCACTTGCTGGTCGCCTGCGACGGGCTGATCGGCGACCAAGGACTTGAGTGGGCGGTTGGCGGGCTTCTTGTGCAGCGAAGCCGTGTGCTTGTGGGGGGGCGCTTCGGGTGTGGCCACCGCCGCTTGGGCCGCTACAACGGGCTTTTCGACGGGGACTGGCGCGAGCTGATCGTCCTCGAGTCGATCGAGACGCGTCACTTGATGAAGGATCTGGATGGCACTCTCATCGGGATCTGCATTCGCGTCGGAATACGCCAACTGAGGGGCTGCGATAAAAGCCGAAACCACCGCACCGAGACCCGCCCCAAACGCCAACCCACCGAGAAATCGCCACATTTTCATTCTCCTAGAGTTGATGGCTTCGTATGGCTTCATCGATATCAGGGCTTGGTTAAAATGTGGTTAACGGACGGCCGGTTGCGACACGGATTGCGTGCAGATTTGGAGCGGATTCGGCAGCCGCGAGTTGTGACTGCTTTACCGCAACGGCGCTGCTTGCGTAGCGCGGTCGTCTGAGGTGGCCGATCGCGTCGCCGCCTGCGTTCAAGCGGTGAATGTAGGGCCTAGTTTGGCTAAACCGAATCTCGCCCAATCTGGTGGTGCGCGCGTGAGCGAATTTCGGATTAGGCCCCAGATCAGAGGCCCGTTTGGGGAAGGAGCTTGGTGCCGTCTATCATGCGGGAATACCGGAAGGGCTGCGGATCGACGATCGGCGGATCGCCGGCGATGAGGTCGGCGGCGAGTCGGCCGGCTGCGGGTGCGATGCCGAAGCCATGTCCGCTGAAGCCGGTTGCAAGATAGAGCCCCGGCAGACCGTCGATCGGCGAGATCACAGGAATCGCGTCGGGCACGGTCTCGATCATCCCGGCCCAGGTTTCCACGATCTTGGCGTCGCGCATCGCCGGGTAGGCCGCCTTGAAGTTGGTGAATGCGGTTTCGAGAACCCCGTGATCGGGAACGGGATCGAGCACGCGGGTGCGCTCGAAGGGCGAAACCTGGTCGAGCGCCCAATGCCGAGGTACCTGGAGTCCCTCGAAAAAGGCGCGTCCGAACTTGACCTTGATGCCGTTGCGCTCTTGCCGGTAAGCCGGCCAAAAGGCCTGCAGATAACGAAAGGCGTCGGGCGTCAAATGGAAGATCGCGTGCCCGCGCAGCCCGACCGTGTAGCCGCCGTCGAGCCGCCGGCGAAAGCCGAAGTTCGGGGCGCTGACCGGCGCGTCGCCGATCTCGGGTGCGGGTCCGGTCCGCATGACCGAGGCGAGGACGCTCAACTGAGGCAGGTCGAATCCGTGCCGGCGACAAAAAAGCGACGACCACGCCCCGGCAGCGCACAGCACGGCGCGCGCGCGAATGGCGCCCTTTTCGGTCACGACGGCCGACACGGCGCCACCCTCGGTCTCGAGGCCGCGGGCAGCACAGTTCTGATGGAACGTAACACCGAGCTTGCGGGCCGCCTCCGCGATCGCGGGTGCTGCCTTCGACGGCTCGGCCCGACCGTCGCTCGGCGTGTGCAGGCCGCCCACCCATTTTTCCTCGCAGCCCGGCGTCATGGCCTGCACCTCGGCCGTATTCAATAGCCGGGTATGGACCTGATACTGACGCGCCTGGTCCACCCAGCGTTCCCAACGGGCAAGCTGCGCTTCGTCCTTCGTCACGTAAAGAAGGCCGCTCCGGCGGAATCCGGTCTCGGCCCCGAGCTGCTGGTTGAGTCCATCCCAGAACGTCAAGGCTTCCCTGACAAGCGGGATTTCCCGCGTATCGCGCCCCGTCTGCCGGCACCAACCCCAGTTGCGGCTCGATTGCTCGCCGCCGACCCGGCCCTTCTCGACCACCGCGACCGTATGGCCCTTCTTCGCGAGATTATACGCCGCGACACAGCCGATAATGCCGCCGCCGATGATGACGGCGTCGACAGTGGCCGGAAGCTTATCGTCGCTCTTGACCGCATCGACAGGCGGGGACATCCACGCGCTCCTTTCAGGAAGATTCTGCGATTGAACGAGTGCCGCAATCTTCCAAATGGGAGCGACAGCCGTCAATCGAATTCGCGCGCATTACGGCGCCGGCGCCAAATGCATATTCCCTTACTCGTCACACTGAACTAAGGTGCGTCCCGTCGTAGAATTTCGCGAGGAATGAGCGCTGCGCCGGTCGGGATTTGGTGTTCCGAGGGGCGAGGAATCGGGACGTTTCAATGATTGTCAGCAGGACGCCGTTTCGCATCTCCCTCTTTGGCGGCGGGACCGATTACCCCGCTTGGTTCCACGAGCACGGCGGTGCCGTGCTCGGCACGACGATCGACAAGTACTGCTACATCAGCGTCCGGCATTTGCCGCCGTTTTTCGAGCACCGCCACCGTATCGTCTATTCCAAGGTCGAGCTCGTTCGCGAGGTCGCCGAAGTGCAGCACCCGGCGGTGCGCGGCGTGCTGAGCGAGCTTGCGGTCGACGAGGGGCTCGAAATCCATCATGACGCCGATCTGCCGGCCCGCTCAGGCCTCGGCTCCTCGAGCGCATTCACGGTCGGCCTGATCAACGCGCTCCAGGCCATGCGTGGACGCATGGTGGCGAAGGAGGAGCTGAGCCGCGAGGCCATTCGCATCGAGCAAGACGTGCTCAAGGAAGCGGTCGGCTGCCAGGATCAGATCTGGGCGAGCTTCGGAGGGCTCAATCGCATCGATTTCAAACACGACGGAAGTTTTTCCGTGACGCCGATTATTCTCAAGGCCGAGCGACGCGATGAACTATGCAAATCGATGATGCTGTTTTTCACGGGCTTTTCGCGCTTCGCCTCCGATTTCGCTCAAGAGCAGCTCAACAATATCGGAAATCGCACCGGCCAGCTGCTTGCCATGCGCCAAATGGTCGATCGTGCCTCTGAGATCCTGCGCGACGAGAAAGCGCCGATCCGCGAGCTCGGCGAACTTCTCGACGAGGGCTGGCGCCTCAAACGCGAACTTGCGGACAATGTCTCCAATTCGAAGATCGACGAAATCTACGCCGCCGGGCTCGAGGCCGGGGCGGTCGGGGGAAAGCTCCTCGGAGCCGGCGGTGGCGGTTTCATCGTCTTTCTCGTCGAGCCCCACAAGCGCTCAGCCGTGCGCGATAAGCTCAACCGGCTCATCCACGTCACCTTCGGCTTCGATTCCGAAGGCAGCAAGATCGTGCTTTACCAGCCGAATGGGCTTTGACTGCGCCACACCCTGCCAAGGCGCGCGCGGCCTAATGGAGAATCCTGCCAAGTGACGGCCGGCGATCTCTCAACAAACCTCGACAAGGACGGCGTGTGGGGTGAGGTGCTTCACGACGCATGCCGAGGTGGGCCTGCCCTCTTCCTCGATCGCGACGGCGTGGTCGTCGAAGAAGTGGATTATCTCTCGCGCGTCGAGGACGTGGTCGTCATCGGGGGTGCGGCCGAAGTGATCGAGGCCGCCAACGCACGCGGCATACCGGTCGTCCTTGCAACGAACCAGGCGGGGATCGGGCGCGGATATTACGGCTGGCGGGAATTCGCGGCGGTGCAGGCGGTTATTTTGGGCGCACTTGGCGGCACCGGTGCGAGGATCGATGCGGTCTATGCCTGTCCGCATCATCCGGACGGCTTACCGCCTTACCGCCATCCGAATCATCCGGCGCGAAAACCGAATCCCGGAATGTTGCTGCGGGCCGCCAGGGAATTGAACCTCGATCTCGGCAAATCCTGGCTCATCGGCGACAAATCGTCGGATATCGAGGCGGCAAGGGCGGCGGGCCTCGCAGGCGCCCTTCACGTCCTGACCGGACACGGTGCCGAGCACCGTGACGTGGTCACGACCTTGGAAACAGCCGAATTCCGGCTTAGCCTCGGTCGGTCGATCGAGGATGCGTTTCTGTCCATCCCACTCCTTGCGCGCAATCAGCCCCTACGTCCTAAGACGACATCCCCAACCCGGCTCAAGAGACGCCGATAGAACGCATCCCCACGGCCGGGATAACGAACGATCGCGCGCAACGCGGGCCAAAGCGCTTGGGGGACGCGGCGGGAATGGTAGAGTGCGACCGCCCGCTCATAATCCAGGGATGAAAGGAAAAGACGCCGTTCGCGCGACGAGCGAGCCGCGATCGCCCGTTCATGGCGCTCGCGCATTTGCCGGGTGGAACGATCGACCGCCTCGACCGACGGCCAGCCCGCACCCGTATGAACGATCGCAAGAGGCTCTTCGAGATTCGCGATTGCATGAGACCGCGTGTATCGCAGGAGCCAATCCCAATCGTAGAGCCGGCGCATCGCTTCGTCGAAGAATCCCACCTCGTCGAAAATGGCGCGCCGCATCAGCGCGCACGATCCCATGCTGACCGTGCAGCCGCCGAGCAGATATCGGTGCCAGTCCCGTTGAGACGCGAGGGGTCGGATTTCTTGCCGGCCGAGCCGGTCGCGCTCGAGAATATAGCCGGTGATCGAGACCGCAACATCGCGCGGGCTCGCGTCCAGCCTTGCCACCTGGCGAGTCAATTTTCCGGGCAGCCACTCGTCGTCGCTATCGAGAAACGCGATATAGGCGCCGCCCGATTCGCGGATGCCGCGGTTGCGCGCCGCGGCAGAACCCTTGTTCGCTTCCTGTCGGATCAGGCGAAGAGGGCCGCCCGAATAGGGCGCGAGCGACCTCCCGAGATCGTCGGTCGATCCGTCGTCGACCAAGACGATTTCAAAATTCTTGAAATCTTGTCGCAGCACGCTTTCGAGCGAATTTGCGACGAGGGCTGCACGGTTATAGACCGGCATCACGACGCTGACACGGGGCTCGCCGGTCATGACAGGGATTCGCCGGACACGGCCTCGGGTCCGCGATCGAGACGCCGAACGGCATTTCTGAGCGACGCAAAACGCGGAATCCGCAGCATCCAGAGCGGTTGGCGCCGGAAAAGCCCAACGAGATCGAGAAGGGCCTTTGCGGGGTGCGATGCCCGGATGTCGGCGAGCACCAGCTTGATGCCCTCAAGCGCCTGCCAGGCATCGAATATGCGGCACTGGCCCTGGTCGCGAGTCGTGCCGCGAAATTCGATGGCCATGCGAATATGCTCCCGTGCGATCGATTCGATCTGGCGTGCCTGGGCATTGATCGTGGCGGAACCGTGGTGAAGCCGGTAGAGAACGGACGTTCGCGCGATGTGCCTTGCCTTGAGTCCCGCGATCGCGATGCGTGTCAGGAAATGACGGTCGGCCGAAATATAATAATCGTTTCTGAATTCGCCGATGCGTTCGAAGACACGCCGACGGAAGAAGCGCCCATTGAAACCGGGCGCGCCGAACAGCAGCTCGGGAAGCCAAAAACCATTCTCCCGCGCGTGGTCGCGGGCGACCACGACCCGGCGCGAGCCTCGCTCCCCCTCCTCGAATACGACCGTCCGCCCGACGACGACATCGAGCGACGGGTCGTCCGCAAAGGCTTGGCCAACGATGGAAAGAATTCCAGCGGGGTAAATGTCGTCGGTATTGAGAAAGCCGACGACCTCTCCGCTTGCGCGCCGGATGCCCTTGTTCATGGCGTCGTGAGCGCCCGCGTCGGGTTCGCATATAACGCGCAAGCTCGCATGGCTTCGGAGAATATCGAGCGTTCCGTCCGTCGACCCTGCGTCGAGC